>CAYPGZ010000081.1:5902-7873 GCA_964410335.1 uncultured Flavobacteriaceae bacterium
GAAGGAAACACCAAAGAATCGCAGGACGAACCCGACTACAATGTGCTGAACGCACGTTATGTTTTTAGCGATAAAAATATGACGGATTATTTTACTACTTATGTGGATGCACAATATTCGGATAAATTCAGTAAAGTAGCTGTTAGTGCTAAATATCGTAAGCTTTTCAATACCACAAACCGACAAATCAATTTGCGGTTTTTTGCAGGGGCTTTTCTTCATAACGATACTCGGGAAATCGATTATTTCAGTTTCGCGCTCGACCGTCCTTCGGATTATCTTTTTGACTATAATTATTATGGACGCAGCGAAACCAGCGGGTTGTTCAGTCAACAGTTTATCGAAGCCGAAGGGGGTTTTAAATCACAACTGGAACCGGCCTTTGCAAATGAGTGGATCACTACATTTAATTCCAGTGTGAGCTTGTGGCCCACATGGGTTTATGCTTATGGCGATATTGGTTTGGTAAAAAATAAAGGCTTTTCTCCCGAATTTGTATATGACTCCGGGGTGAGTGTGAGCCTGGTGCAGGATTATTTTGAGGTATTTTTTCCCATCTATTCCAATTTGGGATGGGAAATCGCCCAACCGGATTATGACCAAAAAATCCGCTTTATTGTGACGATCGATATCAACACATTGATAAAATTATTTACACGGGAATGGTATTGATGAAGGAGATGATTAGGAGGTAGTGGACGGTGAATCGGGAATACCGTACAAATCAAAATCGCCGGCATCGATAACTTTAATTTGAGCAAATTCACCGGTTTTTAAATAATATTTTGAAGCATCGATGAGCACTTCATTGTCCACATCCGGGGAGTCAAATTCGGTGCGGCCCACGAAAAAATTTCCTTCTTTTCGGTCTATCACACACCGGAAACTTTTTCCTATTTTTTGTTGATTCAATTCCCAAGAAATCTGAGATTGGATTTCCATAATTTCATTGGCTCTGGCAAGTTTCACTTCTTCCGGAACGTCATCTTCCAGGTTGTAGGCATGGGTATTTTCTTCATGCGAATAGGTGAAGCACCCCAAGCGTTCAAAACGCATTTCCTTAACCCAGGCTTTCAATTCTTCAAAATCTTCCTCGGTTTCGCCGGGATAGCCCACAATCAAAGTGGTACGGATGGCCATTCCGGGAACTTTCTCGCGGAAGGTTTTTAGCAAATCAGTGGTTTTTTTGTGGGTGGTGCCGCGACGCATGGATTTCAGGATCGAATCCGAAATGTGCTGCAAGGGAATATCCAGATAATTACAAATTTTCGACTCCGATTTCATCACCTCCAAAACGTCCATGGGAAATCCGGTGGGAAAAGCATAATGCAAACGAATCCATTCGATGCCGTCCACTTTCACAAGGGCTCTTAATAATTCGGCAAGATTTCGTTTTTTGTATAAATCCAAACCGTAATAGGTTAAGTCCTGAGCGATGAGAATCAATTCTTTAACACCATCAGCGGCCAGTTTTTTGGCTTCGGCCACCAAATTTTCAATCGGGGTGGATTTGTGCTTGCCCCTCATCAACGGGATGGCGCAAAACGAACAAGGACGATCGCAGCCTTCGGCGATTTTCAGGTAGGCATAGTTTTTTGGGGTGGTCGTCAGCCGCTCACCGATGAGCTCATGCTTGTAATCCGCGCCCAAAGCTTTCAATAAAGAAGGCAGTTCGGTAGTGCCGAAATATTGATCCACATTGGGAATTTCCTTCTGCAAATCGGGCTTATACCGTTCGGAAAGGCATCCGGTCACAAAAACCTTGTCCACAATCCCTTGCTCTTTTTGCTGAGCATATTCCAAAATCGTGTTGATGGATTCTTCTTTGGCATTATCGATAAATCCGCAGGTGTTGATCACCACGATATTGCCTTTTTTTTCATGAACCACCTTCTTCCCATTTGCACGCAATTGCCCCATCAACACTTCGGAATCATAGACATTTTTGCTACAGCCCAAAGTAACGACGTT
>CAYPGZ010000082.1:0-7863 GCA_964410335.1 uncultured Flavobacteriaceae bacterium
TTCTTCTTCGTACCTTTGTCACCACCTAACATTTAACACCCAACTTCTTTCGTGATCCATACCAAATCCCTCGAAGAAATAGAACTCATGCGCGAAAGCGCTCAAATTGTTTCCAAAACTTTGGGAATGCTCGCCCGGGAAGCAAAAATTGGAGTAACCACCAAGCACCTGGACAAACTCGCTGAGGAATTTATCCGTGACCATGAAGCCACACCGGGATTTTTAGGACTCTACGGCTGTCCTTCCACTTTGTTAACCAGTGTAAATGAGGCTGTTGTTCATGGTCTGCCTACGGATATACCGCTCAAAAACGGCGATATTGTCAGCATTGATTGTGGCGCAAAAAAAAATGGGTTTTATGGTGATCACGCCTACACTTTTGAAATAGGTGAAGTAAAAGCGGAAACTAAAAAACTATTAAAAGTCACTAAAGAATCTCTTTACCATGGAATTCGGGAATTTAAAAAGGGAAACCGCGTGGGAGATGTGGGTTTTGCAATTCAGCAATACACCGAAAAACATGGCTATGGAGTTGTGCGCGAGTTAGTGGGACACGGAATTGGAAAAAAAATGCACGAGGATCCGGAAATGCCGAATTATGGAAAACGTGGGCGGGGGAAAAAATTTGTTGAGGGCATGGTTGTCGCCATCGAACCGATGATAAACCTCGGCACCAAGGATATTCGTCAACTTAAAGACGGCTGGACAATCGTTACCGCCGATGGCAAACCCAGTGCACATTTTGAACACGATGTGGCTTTAGTAGAAGGCAAGCCTCAACTTCTCTCCACTTTTGATTATATTTATGAGGCCCTGGGAATTGAGAGTGATGAGGAAGATGAATTTAAAATGAAAATCTCTTCTCAATAAATTTCCCATGAGAATAAATACTTCAAGGTGATTAAGTATTTACTAAATAATATTCCCCGTCCAGTCCTAATTCGATTGAGCTATTTGGCCAAGCCTTTTCTAGCGATATATTTGCGTGGAAATAAATATACCGATCCCATTGACGGAAAAAGTTTTAGAAAGTTTTTGGCTTACGGATATGGAAAAAAAAGAGATAATGTGCTTTCTCCTTCCACCTTATCTTTGGAGAGACACCGGCTGTTATGGCTTTATTTAAAAAACGAAACCGATTTTTTTTCTGCATCCAAAAAAGTACTTCATTTTGCTCCGGAACAGGCTTTTTATAAACGTTTCCGCAAAATGAAAAACCTCGATTACACGACTACCGATTTAAATTCGCCGCTCGCCGATGTGAAAGCTGATATTTGTCAGCTTCCTTTTGCCGATAATTCCTATGATATAATTTTTTGCAATCATGTTTTAGAGCATATTCCTGATGATAAAAAAGCAATGCAGGAACTTTATCGCGTATTGAAACCCGGAGGAATGGCAATTTTACAAATACCTCAGGATTTAAACAGAGAAACCACATTTGAAGATGATTCAATCACCGACCCCAAAGAACGCAGAGAAGTTTTTGGGCAGTATGATCATGTGCGGGTATATGGTCGGGATTATTTTGATAAATTGAGAAAAGTAGGCTTTCAGGTGGAGGAAGTAGATTACACCGCAAAACTTTCCGCCGAAGAAATTGATAAATATCGTCTGGCGAAAGGAGAAATTTTGCCGGTTTGTTTTAAATAGGTTTAGTGGTAAAAACCTTTTTATGGGTTCGATTTTTTATTTATCTCACCGCTCCTCCTTCAAAATTAATTTCTCATTAATTTTCCTTACCAATTGTGGACCTTCATAAATAAATCCGGTGTAAATCTGTACTAAGCTTGCGCCGGCTTTGATTTTTTCCAGTGCATCTTCCGGGGAGTGAATTCCACCTACACCAATGATCGGAAATTGGCCCTTACTTTTTTCAGCCAAAAAACGAATCACTTCCGTGGAGCGATTTTTTAAAGGTTTCCCACTCATCCCACCGGTTTGTTTTTTGTTTTCCGAATGTAAACCCTCCCGGGATATGCTGGTGTTGGTGGCAATCACGCCTGCAGTGCCGGTGATGGAAACAATTTCGATGATATCCATCAGTTGGTCATTCGTTAAATCCGGTGCAATTTTTAAGAGGATGGGTTTGGGTTGTTTTTTTTGATGATTGAGTTTTTGAATTCCGTTCAACAAATCTGTTAAGGGCTGTTTTTCCTGAAGTTCCCGCAAGTTGGGGGTGTTTGGCGAACTTACATTTACTACAAAATAATCCACATAGGGAAATAATTTTTCAAAACAATAAAAATAATCTTCGGCGGCTTTTTCGTTTGGAGTGGTTTTGTTTTTTCCAATATTACCTCCAATCAATATATTTTTAAAAAAATCCGGTTGGGATTGCCGCTGTTTTAATCGTTCGACCGCAGCGAGCACTCCTTCATTGTTAAATCCCATTCTATTGATTAGCGCATGATCTTCTTTTAGGCGAAACAGGCGTTTTTTTGGATTTCCGGGCTGAGGTTTTGGGGTTAAGGTTCCGATTTCCACAAATCCAAAACCCAGACAAGAAAGTTCTTTAAAGAGTTTTGCGTCTTTGTCGAAACCTGCAGCCAAACCCACAGGGTTTTTAAACTCCAAACCGAAAACACTTTTTTTCAATTGGGGATTTTCTACACAAAAATATTTTTGAGCTATTGTGGTAGCACCGGGAATTCTGAAAATATTTTTTAGGGCTCCAAATGTAAAGTGATGGATTTTTTCAGGGTCGAATTTAAAAAGCAAGGGTCGGATAAAGCTTTTGTACATTTTATGGAAGGATTTGCGCAAAAGTAAGCTAAATCATCGCAAAAAAGAAAGGGGAGGGAAGCCCAAAAGAATGACGATCAGCAGCCGCCCCGGGGGAACATGCAGTGAAATGTATTATCCATCGTTCCGGGATTTCAAAAGAAATTTCTATTATCAGACACCAATTTGAGTTTATCGAATTTTCCGCGGTCAAAATCCAGTTTATTGGCTTTAACGGCCACGGGAAAATAAGACTCCCCGGCGGAAACCATTTCCAGCGTATGATCGTCTTGCTTTGAAAATTCCAGTTTTCCTTCCCCGAGATCATACAAGTTTGCCACCAAAGAGGCATCTAAATCAAAATCGGTTTCGATTTCGGCCACGATGTGTTTTGCAAAAAGCACTCCGGAAAGAATTATTATGTTACCGCGATTGGCATTTTTTAATAAATTGGGATTGGGATGTAGGAAATCGGCTTCATAAAAATAACGTTCTAAATTTCCCGTGGGATATTCCCTCACGAGAGAATGGTCAAAACCAATACTGACGCGTTTTCCGGATTTTAACTCGGAGGAAAGTTGAAGATTGCCCATTCCTAACGAGGCTAAAATTTGTTGAAGAACCGTCAAACCGATATAAAACTCATAATCATCTTTTTGTGTCGAATTTACGCTGAGTGCCGGATTTTCGATTTCCTTCAACCTTACCGGACTCTTAAAAGCATGATTAACCTCAGCATAATACATTTCCGCTTCATTGAAAATACGTTTCAACCATAACTGCAAAGGATGATGATTCCGTACCGGACCTTCAATCAAGTCGTAACCTTGATTTTTGAGAAATTTGGAGAGTGACATGTTTGGGGTTTTGGGTTTTAAAATTACGATTTTTTGGAAAATATTCAAATAAAAAAATCTTCAGATTTATTTTTCTACCCGTAAAACAGGAGGTTTTTGTTAATATTGGACATAAAGCCACTATTTAGCAGTCATTTAAGGAAAAATATAAAGGAGTTCATTATCTTAGCACACTCGAAATAAAATGGGGTTTAAAAATGATTCAACAAATAACAAACGGTATAAAAATTACCGTTAGATCCAACTTTCAAGGTACCTTTTTTAAGGATTATAAAACGCATTTTGCTTTTAATTATCTCATCGAGATTCACAACCAAAGCAAGGATTGGGTGCAGTTGAATTCGCGGTTTTGGAGAATAAAAGATGCCCTCGGACAAACTGAACTCGTTCGGGGAGAAGGGGTGATAGGAAAAAAACCGGTGATCAAGCCCGGTGAATCCCATGTCTATTCCAGTGGATGCCTCATTGGTTCCCCTTTTGGATCGATGAAAGGTTTCTATGAAATGATAAATTTCACCACCACACGGCGGTTCAAAGTGCGTATTCCTACTTTTAAACTCAGCGCGCCCTGTGCATTGAATTAAACCTTTTTTCAATTACCTTATTTACAAAATCGGTTTTACTATTATATTTTCAGTCAGTCCAAATGTTTAATTTCAGCACTATTCTTGTGAGGTGTTGGTTAAGGATTATCTTTGCAAATATTTCCAATCCCACAACTGATGAAAAAAATCACTATCCTCTCTCTGATTTTTTGTTTGGTCGCTTGCGCGGAATTACAAAGTATTTCAGAAAACTTGCCTCAATCCGGCTATGGCCTTTCTCAAACGGATATTGCCAATGGGCTGAAACAAGCCTTGGAAAAAGGAGTGACGCAGGAAGTAACAAAATTGGCCAAGGAAAATGGATTTTACACCAATGAACTGGTGCGGATTACCTTACCTGAAGAATTACAAAAAGTTGAAAAAGCTTTGCGCGATATCGGGATGGGAAACCTCGCCGACAAAGGTATTCAAGCTTTAAATAATGCTGCTGAAGATGCTGTGAGCACTGCAATTCCCATTTTTGTGGATGCCGTGAAAGACATGAGCTTCACCGATGCAAAAAACATTTTGTTGGGAGATGATCGGGCTGCCACAACTTATTTGGAATCCCGCACCAACACTGCTTTATATAACGAATTTTCGCCCATTATCCGGAATTCCTTTGAAAAAGTGGGGGCCGATAAAATTTGGAGCAATATCATTACCCAGTACAATAAAATTCCATTCACAGAAAATGTAAATTCCAACCTGACAGATTATGTTACGGGAGAAGCCTTAAAAGGAGTTTACACCATGATTGCAGTGGAAGAAAAGGAAATTCGTAACAATTTTGAAGCGCGTACAACGGATTTGCTTCAAAAGGTTTTTGCTTTGCAAGATTAGGTTTGTTCAAATCCTTTCCCTCAACCTTCTGAAATAAGCAAAAGCTTTTATCAAACGCGAGCCATACCAACTGAAATATTCTCCATCCACAAAACAGATTTTTTCGGGCGGAAGAATTCCTTTAAAATCGCCTATGTGTTTTTCGGAAAACGGGAAAGGTTCGGAAGAGAGCAAAATAAAATCCACCGATTTTAAATCCGAGAGATGGATTTCCGGATAGCGCTCTTGATTTTCATAGACATTTTCAAATCCGCAAAGCCTCAACATTTCATTTATAAAAGTATTTCCTCCCACTACCATCCAAGGTTTTTTCCATATAAAATAGGCGATTTTTAAAATCGATTTCCCTTCGATATGATTTTGAAAAGAATCTTGAGCGTGTTGGATATGAGTAATAATTTCAGTGGCTTTTTCTTCCACCGAAAACATATTTCCGTATTGTCCAATCATTTCGCAAGCCTCATCGATAGTGTGAATATCCGAGACATGTACGGGGGCTATTTTTTCGAGTTCTTCCACCATTTCCCGAGTATTTTCTTCTTTATTACAAAGAATAATATCCGGTTGGGCCGCACGGATTTTTTCCAATTTCACTTCTTTCGTGCCTCCGACAATGGGGATTTCTTTGCGCAGTTTTTTCGGGTGTACACAAAATTTGGTAATGCCGACTAAATTCCTTTTTAGACCCAAGTCCACGAGTAATTCCGTTTGACTCGGCACAAGGGAAATAATGCGTTGTGGAGTTTGGGGAAGGAAAATTTTTCTATTCAGTTGATCGCGAATTGGCATGAAGATTATATGTCAAATTCCCGCAAAATCTGCTCCATTTCTTTTTGCAGTTCTTGGGCTTTTTGGGCGGCGGCCGTAGCAAAATCTTGCTCCCGAGAGGCATAAATAATACCTCGTGAGGAATTAATAAGCAACCCAATATTTTTGGTCATCCCATGTCTGCACACTTCTTTCAGATTGCCCCCTTGGGCGCCAACTCCCGGGACAAGCAAAAAAGAATCGGGTACAATTTTACGGATTTCTTTAAAATATTCCGCTTTGGTTGCTCCGACAACATACATCAAATTTTGACTGTTTTTCCAGGTTTGTGAGACAGAAAGCACGTCTTGATAAAGTTTGTTTTTCATCTGAAAATCTGTGGCGCCTTGATTGGAGGTTAGCGCCAACAAAATGCTGTGTTTGTCTTCAAACTCCAAAAAGGGTTCAACAGAATCTTTTCCCATGTATGGGGCAATGGTTACGGCATCAAACCCCAGATCGTCAAAAAAAGCCCGGGCATAACGTGAAGAGGTATTGCCGATATCGCCTCTTTTTGCATCGGCAATACTGAAAATTTCGGGGTGATTTTTATTGAGATAATCAATTGTTTTCTTCAAGGCTTTCCACCCGGAAATACCATAGGCTTCATAAAAAGCAGTATTGGGTTTATAGGCCACGGCCAAATGATGAGTGGCATCGATAATGGCTTTATTGAAAGCAAAAATCGGATCTTCCGTTTCTAATAAATGAGGAGGAATTTTTTCTAAATCTACATCTAAACCAATGCAGAGAAAAGATTTTTTTTGATGGATTTGAAAGGTAATTTCAGAAGTGGACATGGATTAAAGATCGTTGAGAGTCAACATGATTATTTCTTTCTTTTTGCGCATTTTTATCAGCATCCATATTTTCCAAACCCAGGCGTGTTATTCCATTTTATGGATAAGGGTGAGGTGATAATGTAAAGTTACAACAATTCTATTTAAATCGAGTCAGAAGCTTTTAATTTTTCAGTATTGGCCGCCA
The DNA here is from genome assembly GCA_964410335.1 of uncultured Flavobacteriaceae bacterium. Lineage (GTDB taxonomy): Bacteria > Bacteroidota > Bacteroidia > Flavobacteriales > Flavobacteriaceae > DASSWG01. The sequence goes on from CAYPGZ010000082.1 coordinate 6,803, forward strand.
ATTGCAATTCATCGATAAGTTTCTGGATATCCCCATTCATGATGTTCTGTAAATCGTATAAACTCAGATTAATTCTATGGTCGGTCACCCGTCCTTGTGCGTAATTGTAGGTTCTGATTTTCGCACTACGATCGCCGCTGGTAACCATTGCTCCGCGTTTTGCAGCATCTTCTTCTTGCTTTTTGGCCAATTCCATATCATACAAACGCGAGCGCAGCACTTTAAAGGCCTTTTCTTTGTTTTTGTGTTGTGATTTTTCATCCTGACATTGAGCCACAATACCGGTGGGTTCGTGGGTCAACCTCACTGCGGAGTAGGTTGTATTTACCGATTGACCGCCCGGACCGGAGGAACAGAAATAATCAATTCGGACGTCTTTTGGATCGATTTCGATATCAAATTCTTCGGCTTCGGGAAAGACCATTACCGTAGCAGCACTGGTATGCACACGCCCTTGAGTCTCGGTTTGAGGAACCCTTTGGACACGATGAACCCCGGCTTCATATTTCAAAGTTCCGTAAACTTCATCGCCTTCTACCTCAAATTGAATTTCCTTGAAACCTCCATTTGTGCCTTCACTAAAATCAATTACATTCACTTTCCAGCCTCTGCTCTCACAATATCTGGAAAGCATCTTGTAGATGTCTCCGGCAAAAATACTGGCCTCATCCCCACCGGTTCCGGCACGTACTTCCACTACTGCATTTTTTGCGTCTTCAGGATCTTTGGGCACCAACATCAATCGGATTTTTTCTTCCAATTCAGGAAGTTTTTTTCGAGCTTCTTCCAATTGAATTTTGGCCATTTCCATCATTTCCTGGTCGCTTCCCTCAGCGATGATTTCTTCGGCTTCGGAAATGTTTTCAGTTAATTCGATATAGGCGTCGCGCTCAACCATAATTTCTTTCAAGTCTTTGTATTCCTTGGTTAGAGCGATGTAGCGTTTTTGGTCGGCGATGATTTCCGGCTGGATAATCAAGTCGTTCAATTCGTCAAAACGCTGTTTTATGATGTTCAGTTTATCGAGCATACGGTCTTTAAAAATTCATGCAAAATTACGA
>CAYPGZ010000083.1:0-7848 GCA_964410335.1 uncultured Flavobacteriaceae bacterium
ACATAATCGCCAATCCAAATCGGAATGGTTTCGCCGGTGAATGGATGTTCAGCATATGCACCGGTGAACTCTCCCGAGATGTTTTTTACATCGGCCATGCGGTCGCGTTCGCTGCGTTTTGCGGTTTGTTTTATATACGCTTCTACTTTTTCTTTCTGTGCGGGAGTAGTGATTTTGGAAACCAATTCGTGCTCCGGCGCCAGGGTCATAAAAGTAACTCCAAAAATGGTATCAGGTCTGGTGGTGAATACTTTTATGATGGGTAGGTCCTGGGATTGAACTCTGAACTCCACTACTGCCCCCTCGGACTTTCCAATCCAATTCTTCTGCGTTTCCTTCAGACTTTCCGGCCAATCAATTTTCTCCAATCCCTGAAGCAAACGCTCGGCATAAGCAGAAATACGCATGCTCCACTGCTTCATTTTTTTGCGTTCTACGGGATAGCCTCCGCGTTCGGAAACACCATTTACAATCTCATCGTTTGCCAATACAGTTCCGAGAGCAGGACACCAATTTACTTCGGTTTCTGCAAGATAAGCCAATCGATATTTCAACAAAATTTCCTGTCGTTCCTTTTCAGAGAAAGCTTTCCATTGCGTTGAGGAGAAGAATTTTATGTCTTCATCGCAGGCTGCATCTATTTTTTTATTGCCTTGGGTGGAAAAAATCGAAATCAACTCATCTATTGGACGAGCTTTATTTTGTGAATTGTCGTACCAACTTTCAAAAAGTTGAATAAATATCCATTGCGTCCATCGATAATACTCCGGGTCTGAGGTGCGCACTTCTCGTTCCCAATCGAAAGAAAAACCAAGTCTGTCTAATTGTTCTCGATATCGGGCGATGTTTTCTTTAGTGGTTATCGCCGGATGCTGTCCTGTTTGAATGGCATATTGTTCTGCGGGAAGCCCAAAAGAATCATATCCCATCGGATGCAACACATTGAATCCTTGATGGCGTTTAAAGCGCGACACGATATCGCTGGCGATATACCCCAAGGGATGCCCCACGTGCAAACCTGCACCTGAGGGGTAAGGAAACATGTCCAAGCAATAAAATTTTGGTTTGCTCGAATTGTTCGAAGCTTTAAAGGTTTGGTTTTCTGACCAATATTTTTGCCACTTGGCTTCTATCTCATTAAAATTGTAATTCATTTTTTTCCGACTTGAAGCGCAAAAATACTATTTATAGCACAAAGTCTTGCAGGTCTTTTGCCGGTTCCGATGCACATGACCTCAAATGAAGACCGTATATGATTTCGCAAAAAAAAGCGTTTTGAAAACAAAGCTTTAATTTTATACTTTTACCAAAACTTTTCACTCCTTATGGCTTCCTCTTTTGAGCGTTATCATCGGCGTCGTTTGGTATCTTCTTATTTCTCGGTCGTCATCAGCATTGCTTTGGTCCTTTTCCTGCTGGGGATTCTGGGGCTTTTGGTTTTAAATGCCAAAAAAACCGCAGATCATTTTAAAGAACAAATCGCTATGACGGTTTATTTAAAAGAAACTGCTAAAGATGTAGAAATTAAACAGTTGCAAAAGTCCTTGGAGATGGCAGAATACACAAAATCTTCAACATATATGACCAAAGAGGATGCTGCCAAAAGTTTGAGCAAAGAAATAGGAGAGGATTTTATGGGTTTTCTAGGATTTAATCCGCTGCAAAATTCAATTGATATTTATTTTAAAGCCGAATATGTCTCGGCAGAAAAAATCGCTGAAATTGCCGAAATGCTTTCCAATAAAAATTTTGTGGATGAAGTGGTTTACGATGAACCTTTGATATCCCTCCTAAACCAAAATGTACAACGCATAGGGTTTTGGATTTTGCTGGTTTGTGGACTTTTTCTTTTTATCGCCGTTTTGCTGATCAATAGCTCAATTCGTTTATCAGTGTATTCTAAACGTTTTACGATAAAAACTATGCAAATGGTAGGAGCTAACAAAAGTTTTATTCGGCGTCCTTTTATTTGGAAAAATATTCGCTTGGGTATTGTGGGGGCGATTGTAGCCTTAATTGGTGTGGGAGGAGTATTGTATTATCTCAATGGCAGTTTCCCGGAACTTCAGCTTTTGGAAGATAAAAAACTACTCGCGATTTTATTTGTAGGAATTGTTGTGATGGGGATTATCATCTCCTGGTTCAGTACATTTTTTGCTACACAAAGATTTTTAAATTTAAAAACAGACGAGTTATATTATTAGCAGACGGATAGAAGTGAGGAGCGGGAAAAGCTATCCTTTTTTGTGCATTTTAAAATCTTCGGGAACTGCGAAAAAATAGGCTAAGATTACTTACTTTTGCTCTCTGTTTATCAAATCTTCAAAAAATGGGAAAAACAAGGACAATCCAATTTAGGGAAGCGGTTTGCGAAGCCATGAGCGAAGAAATGCGCAAGGATGAAAGCATCTTCCTGATGGGGGAAGAGGTGGCCGAATACAACGGTGCCTATAAAGCATCAAAAGGTATGTTGGACGAGTTTGGTCCTGAACGCGTGATCGACACCCCTATCTCCGAGCTTGGTTTTGGAGGAATTGGAATTGGTTCGGCTATGAATGGTTGCCGACCGATTATAGAATATATGACTTTCAATTTTTCATTGGTAGGTATAGACCAAATCATCAATAACGCCGCAAAAATCCGGCAAATGTCGGGCGGGCAGTTCAATTGTCCTATTGTTTTTCGAGGACCTACTGCCTCCGCCGGACAGTTGGCCGCAACCCACTCTCAGGCATTCGAAAGTTTATACGCCAATATTCCGGGCCTGAAAGTCGTAGTTCCTTCAAATCCTTATGATGCAAAAGGACTTTTGAAATCCGCGATTCGCGATGACGATCCGGTTCTTTTTATGGAAAGTGAGCAAATGTATGGCGACAAAGGAGAAGTGCCCGAAGAAGAATACACCTTGCCCATCGGAGTTGCAGAAATCAAACGTGAAGGCTCAGACGTGACCATTGTTTCTTTTGGAAAAATCATCAAAGAAGCATATAAAGCCGCCGATGAACTTGAAAAAGAAGAAATTTCCTGCGAAATCATCGATTTGCGTACCGTTCGTCCTTTGGATTTCAACACCATTGCTGAATCTATTAAGAAGACAAATCGCTTGGTGATTTTAGAAGAAGCTTGGCCAATGGCGAATATCGGTTCGGAAATTACATATCGTATTCAAAAACATGCTTTTGATTACTTGGATGCACCGATAATCAAAATCAATACCCCGGATGTTCCTTCGCCCTATTCCTCGGCTTTGTTCAAGGAATGGTTGCCGAAAAGTGAAGATGTGATAAAAGCTGTGAAGAAAGTGCTGTATAAGGATTAATCCTAAAATACACCTTAAATATTCATTGTCAGGATGTTGAAAATAAAAAATCATCACGCTCGATATTTTTTTATTCTCAGCGGTATATCTTCAGAATAAAATAATTTATGCCCTATATTTGAATTCCCCATTTTCGGGGAATTTTTTTGCTGTATGAAAAAGGTATTCCTCCTACTTTTCCTCGGTTTAAGTTTGGTTTCCCAAAGCCAGACCCGTGTGGGTGGAGTGGTGCTGGATGAACAAGAAAAACCGGTACCTTTTGCCAATGTATTCTTCACCAATTCTTCCGTAGGCAGCATCACCAACGACGATGGAACTTTTTATATCGAGTCGAAAAATTCATATGATTCGCTCACAGTTTCCTACATGGGTTATGAAACTAAGACTCTCGTCCTTACAAGCAATTACGCCACAAATCTGCGAATTCAAATCAAACCAGAAGCTTCGGCCTTGGGTCAAGTTGTGATTTATCAAGGAAAAACTTCCAAAAAAAATAATCCTGCTATAGACATCCTACGTAAAATCTGGGAAAATAAACGCAAAAACGGTCTGAATCAATTTGATTACTATGAATATGATAAATATGAAAAGGTGGAATTTGATATCAACACCATAGATTCAGCTCTTATCAACAGTCGAATTTTTAAAGGAATCGAATTTATTTTTGATCAAATAGACACCAGCCGGATAACCGGAAAAAATTATTTGCCGATTTTTATCAATGAAGCCCTTTACGAAATATACGGAAGTAATCTTTACAATAAAGAAAAAGAAATCGTCATTGGAAACAAAAATTCCGGTTTCAGCAATAACAAAACGCTGGTTGAATATGTTCAAAACTTGTATGAGGAATACAATGTTTATGAAAACTACATAAAAATTTTTGAGAAGAGTTTCACCAGTCCGCTTTCCACCACAGGAATAAATATGTATAATTATGTCTTGGCAGATAGCGCTTTCATTGACAACAAATGGTGTTACAAAATTGTGTATTATCCCCGTCGAAAAAACGAGTTGACTTTTAAAGGCGATTTTTGGGTTAATGATACCACTTGGGCAATCAAAGAAATAAACCTGCAAGTTACGAAAAGTGCAAATATAAACTGGACGCGGGATTTATATATTGAACAGGAATTTGAAGTACTGAACGATTCTGTTTTTTTGATAAAAAGAGATTATTTCCTTTCGGATTTTTCTCTGAGCGATAAAAAAACTGCTCGTGGAATTTACGGTAAACGCACTACGCTTTACGATGATTATAAGTTTGACGTTCCACGTTCCAAAGAATTTTACGATCTAAAACCGGATCCCTATCGCGATGAAATCTATAATCGCGATACCACATTTTGGAATGCACACCGCATGGAGCCGTTAAACAAGGACGAGCGGCAGGTTTATAAAATGCTCGACACGTTGAAAACGGTGAAAGCCTTCCAGCGGCTTTATGATATTGGTAGTATTTTGGTAACCAATTACATCGAATTCGACGGGTTTGATTACGGTCCTGTTTTTTCAACTTTTGGTTATAATGAAGTAGAAGGCTTGCGGTTGCGCACCGGCGGCCGAACATATTTTGGACACAACGATTTATGGCGTTTGGAAGGTTTTTTAGCCTATGGATTTAAAGACGAAGAATTTAAATACGGCCTGTCGGGAAAATTGATGTTAGACAGAAAATTGCGATTGATGATTTCTGCCGGACATCGTGAGGATGTCGAACAACTCGGCGCAAGCCTCACAAACACCAACGACGTGTTGGGCAGAAGTTTAGCCTCTTCATCACTTATCACCGTTAGTGCAAACAATACCCTTTCTCATATCAATCTTTCCACCATTGCTCTTGAACTGGAACCCGTAAAGAATTTCAACATCCACATTGGCGGCTCCTACCGCAAACTGATTCCTGCTTCTCCGGATTTCAGTTTTGATTATTATACCGACGAAAGCCAAACTACAACTGAATCCACAATTGAGCAAGCTGAAATCTCCACCTTGTTGCGTTTTACCCCCGGAAGAATCACCAGTGGATATGGGGTGGACCGGTCGATAATCAACGATGATGAATTTCCGGAACTGGCTTTGAACTACACCGTGGGAATGACAGGGGTTTTTAAGAGTGGTTTCAATTACGAACGGATTCAATTTTTTTATCGGCACCCCTTTGTGCTGGGTGGTGTGGGAAATATGACTACTACTTTTGAAGCCGGAAAAACCTTTGGAGAAGTTTCTCTTGGTTTATTGAATGTGGTTCCCGGAAATCAATCCTATTTTTCAATTTTCGGAACTTTTCCACTGCTAAATTATTATGAATTTGTGACCGACACCTATGTAAGCCTTCACGTAGAACACAATTTCGGGGGAAGGTTTTTGTCTAGAATCCCCTTAATCCGCAAATTGGATTTGCGCGAAATCGTAACTATTCGCGGGATTTGGGGAGAAATATCCGAAGAAAACCAAATGCTGAATGCTTCGACCTCTCATCCCCTATTATTTGCACCTTCCGATGAACCTTATTATTCTTACAGTGTGGGCGTGGGAAATATTTTCAAGATTTTCCGTGTGGATTTTCATTTTCGGGGAAATTATTTTGACACTCCCGATGCCCGGGATTTTGGAGTAACCGGCACTTTCGAATTTTCTTTCTAATCCGGAGATTCCGGATAAATATCCAAAAAAGAGACAAATTGATATAGCCTAAAAAAGGCTTTCAAATCTTAAAGGTTTTTCTTAATTTTGCACCTTCAAAAAAAATACTCTTTTTAGGGATAAATCAGGTTTTGCGCCTTTGCATAACAATTTAAAAATTAACCATTAACAATTAACCATCGCATTATGGAATCGAATATCATTTGGCTACCTATTGTTTTTGCTTTTGTCGGTTTGGCCTTTATGGCCTTCAAAGCTTCATGGGTGAAAAAACAGCCTTCAGGGGATGCAAGGATGCAATCCATTTCAAAGAGTATCAAGGAAGGTGCTCTTGCTTTTCTTCATGCTGAATACCGATTGTTGTTGATTTTTGTTGTCTTGGCATCCATTGCGCTATATTCGATTTCACTCATTGTGGACACCACTCAGTGGATGATTGTTCCTGCATTCATCATCGGAGCCATTTTTTCTGCACTTGCCGGAAATATCGGAATGAGAATTGCTACCGATGCCAATGCACGTACCGCGGAAGCCGCCAAAACCAGTTTACCCAGAGCTTTAAAAGTTTCTTTTGGAGGCGGAACGGTTATGGGACTTGGTGTGGCCGGTCTGGCTGTTTTGGGATTAAGCCTCTTGTTTTTCTTTTTTGTGGGGCAATATCTCGGGACTTCAGATTCTTTTTATTTTGATATGACCGTGGTGTTAGAAACTCTTGCAGGGTTTTCCCTAGGTGCCGAATCCATCGCTCTTTTTGCTCGTGTCGGTGGCGGAATTTATACCAAAGCTGCAGATGTGGGAGCCGATTTGGTGGGAAAAGTAGAAGCCGGAATCCCGGAGGACGACCCGCGAAACCCGGCAACCATTGCCGATAATGTTGGTGACAACGTGGGGGATGTGGCCGGTATGGGCGCCGATCTTTTTGGAAGCTATGTTGCTACGGTTCTTGCTGCAATGGTTTTGGGGAATTATGTCATCCGCGATATGTCATTGACCACGCCTTTTCAGGACGCCTTCAATAATATGGGGCCGATTTTGCTTCCTTTGGTAATTGCCGGAACAGGAGTTATCGCCTCTATCCTCGGAACTTTTTTAGTAAAAATCACCTCGAATAACGCTCGCGAAAACAAAGTGCAAGCTGCTTTGGATTTAGGAAACTGGACAGCAATTATTATTACTGCAATTGCGGGTTATTTTTTTATCGATTGGATGTTGCCACAAACCATGCAGATGAATTTCTTTGGAGAAGGCATCGTAGAAGTCTCCTCCCTAAACGTATTTTATTCCACTTTGATTGGCTTAGCCGTAGGAGCACTAATTTCCATTGTTACGTCGTACTATACCAGTTTGGGTAAAAAACCCGTAAGGGATATTGTGAACAACAGTTCCACAGGTGCCGCTACCAACATCATCGCCGGGCTGGCCGTAGGAATGAAATCCACTTTCTACTCTGTTTTGCTTTTTGCCGCCGCAATCTACGGATCGTATGAACTTGCAGGTTTTTATGGTGTGGCTCTTGCTGCATCAGCAATGATGGCAACTACCGCAATGCAACTGGCCATCGATGCTTTTGGTCCAATTGCCGATAATGCCGGAGGTGTGGCAGAGATGAGCGATTTGCCCAAAGAAGTACGTGAGCGTACCGATATTTTGGATTCTGTGGGGAACACCACAGCAGCGGTGGGAAAAGGCTTTGCTATTGCTTCAGCAGCCTTGACGGCATTGGCACTTTTTGCAGCGTATGTTACCTTCACCGGTATCGATGGTATCAATATTTTTAAAGCCGATGTTTTGGCGATGTTGTTTGTCGGAGGAATGGTTCCCGTGGTTTTTTCAGCATTAGCGATGAAATCTGTGGGAAAAGCTGCCATGGAAATGGTTCGTGA
>CAYPGZ010000084.1:0-7547 GCA_964410335.1 uncultured Flavobacteriaceae bacterium
GTATTTTGTGAAGTGACATCCCTGCGGAAAAAAAGATTATATTCTCCCAAATAACTCCATCCCTCTTGATGATAATGAGCTCGGACACCCAGAGCCCATTCATCCTGATAGCCCACACTAATAGCCGTTCCTGCTCCAAAATCAAAAGAAGAGAATTGCGCCTTAGCTTCACCAAAGCTCCATAATAAAAGAAAAAAAAATAAAAATAATCTAAGCTTCACAGCCAAATTTTTATCTCATTAACAGGTTACACCACAGTACAATAAGCAAAAAATCATTTGCTTGCAAAAAGCTTCACATCTTCCTTTCCTATTTCCTCTCCTCCGAGAATAATTAAGCGTTCGACCACGTTTCGAAGTTCGCGAACATTTCCGGTCCAATCGTATTCTTTTAGAAGTTTCAGGGCATCTGGTGAGAACTCTTTTTTTGCCATGCCCTGTTCCTGAGCGATTTTTTTTGAAAAATATTCCACCAACAACGGAATATCCTCACGGCGTTCGCTCAGTGCGGGAACTCTTATTAAAATAACTGCAAGGCGGTGATACAAATCCTCACGAAACTTTTTCTCTACAATTTCCTGTTGCAAATCCTTGTTGGTTGCTGCAATTACGCGCACATCCACCTTTATGTCTTTGTCGCTTCCCACCCGACTAATTTTTTTCTCCTGCAGTGCACGTAACACTTTTGCCTGAGCAGAAAGACTCATATCTCCAATTTCATCCAGAAAAATCGTTCCCCCATTTGCTGCTTCAAATTTCCCCGCCCGGTCTTTGTTGGCGGAAGTAAAAGCGCCTTTCACATGACCAAACAACTCACTTTCAATAAGTTCAGATGGGATTGCAGCACAATTCACCTCAATCATCGGTCCCTTTGACCGTGTACTTTTTTGGTGAAGCCAGTGTGCCACAAGCTCTTTTCCTGTTCCATTTTGTCCTGTAATCAACACCCGGGCGTCGGTGGGCGCAACTTTATCTATCATCTCCTTAATCTTGACGATTGCCTCCGATTCGCCAATCATTTGGAAATTCTTTCCCACTTGTTTTTTCAAGCGTTTATTTTCCACCACGAGTTGTTTGCGATCCAAGGCAATGCGCACGGTATTCAATAAACGATTTAGGTCGGGCGGTTTAGAGATATAATCAAAAGCGCCGGATTTCATGGTCTGTACAGCGGTCTCGAGATCTCCGTGTCCCGAAATCATCACAAAAGGGGTTTCGGGTTTGATTTTTTTTGCCGCTTCCAGAACCTCCACACCATCCATTTTGGGCATTTTTATATCGCAGAGCACCAAATCAAAATCTTCGTTTTTTATGAATTCGATTCCTTCCAGCCCGTCTCCGGCTTCGGTAATTTCATATGTATTGTTTTCTTCGGCAAGAATTTTAACCAATACCCGACGGATGGAAGGCTCGTCTTCAACAATCAATATTTTTGACATGTTTAAAATTTAAATTCTATTCCGGCACGCGCATAAAACGTGTTGGTATCGTTTATGGTATAAATATCGTCTTTATTATCATCGCGTAAGCGAATATCGTTATAAATCGTCCAACCACCATAAACAAAAGCCAATAAATGCTTAGTGAAATAATAATCATAACGCAAGCCTCCCAAGACCACAGTCATGCTGATGTCTTCAGCCACCTTGTTGTGGCCATTTTGCATAAAACTTATCTCTTCCTGAATATTGGCATAAAAACCATCCAACTCGGCAAACAAGCGGAGATGGCTTTTTTTGTTGAACATATAAATCAAATTTGATTCGGGAACACCCACGGTGTAAGCCCAATTTTGATTTAAGGTTTTGAAATAATTAATCACCGGCAGCGGAAAAGGTCGCCCGGATTTAGTAGAATAATGTATTCCTATCACCAAGCGCCAAGGCAAGTCCACTTCCTCAGGACCGCGATCTTTCAAAAAAGCAACAATCCCTTCGAAAACGATATCTTCTGAAAGAATATGCGATTTTTCGAAATTTGAGGCCATAATTGCTCCTACTCTTCCGGCAAATCGCCAATCTTTCGGCAGTCCAAAAGTATAGGTGAGGCGCAAAGTATGAGATTGAAACCGATCTAAATTTGCAATTTCAAAAGGAGCGGTATCGCCATATTGCAACTCTACATTTCGATATTCATACCCCGGAAGAAGATATTCTCGTTCTCCCAATTTCAAAGGAATATTAATTCGTGCCCGGAATCTTCGAAAAGAATTATCCGAATCAGTTTGGGGAAAATAGGTGTATTCAATTTTTGTGGATAAATCATCCTCCTGAGCAAATAGGGAAAAATTAATCCCAAAAAATAAAATTGCAGCAATTCCTATTTTTATTTTCATAGATGTTTTTGTTGAGCGATTACGAAAATAAATAATTAAGAGCGCTTAAAATCTTATATTAAGCATAATTTAGGAATTAAAGACAGTAAATTTATGTTTGTGTTAAGATTTAAGATTAATATCTCAACCATTTGTATAATTCTTTATAGGTTGGTTTTTTTCCATATATCAAAATACCAATCCTATAAATTTTTGCCGCCATCCAAACCGTCACTGCGATGCTTAACAACAAAAGGAGAATAGAAATAAGAATTTCCCACCACGGCACCCCAAAAGGAATCCGCATGAGCATTACGATGGGCGAAGTGAGCGGAATCATGGAAAAAATCGTGGACACTGTTCCATGAGGATTATTGATTACGGCAAAAAATCCCACATAGATTCCCAACATCAAGGGCAAAATAATGGGAAACATAAATTGTTGAGTATCTGTTTCATTGTCTACTGCACCGCCGATTGCGGCATAAATACTACTGTAAAGAAAATATCCTCCCACAAAATAAATAAGGAAATAAATTACCAGTTCCAATAAAGGCAATCTTGCAATATCCATAATGAGTTGACGCGTTTCTGCATCTTGAAATACCGATTGAGCTGTGGGTTGTACATTTTGGAGCTGACTCACATCTATTCCTAAAATCAGAGGCACCAAAAGCATGAGAAGTACGCCCAAGATTACCCATATCATAAATTGGGTAACGCCGGCCAGAGTGGTGCCGATAATTTTTCCCAGCATTAATTGTATTGGTTTTACCGACGACACGATAATTTCGATAATACGGTTTGTTTTTTCTTCGATAACGCTGCGCAGCACCATATTCCCGTAAATGATAATAAACATCATCAGCAGGTATCCGGCTGCACCCCCAAAAAACATTTTTATATATAAAGACATTTTTGAACTTCGATGCCCCGTAAAATCCTCGATTTTTATGGAAATACCGGTTTGTGCTTGAGCGAGTTTTTCGAGGTTTATTCCTCCTGACACCAACCTTTCATTGGTTAATTTGGTAGAAATCAAGGTTTCTAACTCATTCAACCAAGAATTATTGGGCGTATTTTGTGTGAAGTATATTATTTTATCTTCATAGGTTTCTTGAACAGCAGGATCGATGTTAGCCGGAATATGCAACAGGGCATCAAATTCATTTGCGCGGGTAGAATCTTTTGCGGCTTCCAAACTATAATTCGAATAATCGATAAAATTTGTGCCTTGCGAATCTTTCAGCAATTCCATGAAATGACCTCCCGGGCTGTGAACGGCAATATTCTTGGAATCCTCGGCATTCAGCATGCTGAGATAAACAATCAAGGCAATCATTCCCACAAAAATCAGCGGGCTTAGAAATGTCATGATGACAAAAGTTTTATTACGAACTTTTGCCAAATATTCCCGTGCGATAATAATTTTCAAATTCCTCATTGATCCATGACTGATTGGATAAAAATATCGTTCATGGAAGGGATGACTTCCACAAAATGGTTTACCGTTCCGCACGCGGTTAATTCGCGCAATAAATCATTGGAGGAAGTGGCATTTTCCAACTGTACGATTAGTTTTAAATCTTCGTGAATGCTTTTAAAATCCGTTTTGGAAACCTTAAATTTTTGGGTGAGTCGGTTTTGTGTTTCTTCCGGGGTGTCCGTAGAAATCCCCACCTGAAACAAGTTGGATTTGTATTGGCGTTTAATATCGGAGACCCTTCCTTCAAGAATTTTTTTGGATTTATTGAGCAAAGCGATGTATTCACAGAGTTCTTCCACACTTTCCATGCGATGTGTGGCGAACAAAATCGTGGCTCCGTTTTCTTTTAATTGAAGGATTTCGTCTTTGATTAAAGCTGCATTCACCGGATCAAACCCACTAAAAGGCTCATCAAAAATCAAAAGTTTAGGTTCGTGTAACACGGTAACCACAAATTGAACTTTCTGAGCCATGCCTTTTGAAAGTTCGTGGATTTTTTTATCCCACCAGTCTTCAATATTCAACTTTTGAAACCAATGCCGGAGTCGGGATTTTGCTTGAGATTTCGAAAGTCCTTTCAGGCGAGCGAGATACATGGCTTGTTCCCCTACTTTCATGGATTTATACAGCCCGCGTTCTTCGGGCATATATCCGATATTTGCGATATCTCCTTGTTGAAGCGGTTTTCCATCAAACAAAACCCGCCCCCGGTCGGGGATGGTGATTTGGTTGATGATGCGCAAGAGGGTGGTTTTTCCGGCGCCATTAGGACCGAGCAATCCAAAAATACTTCCTTTGGGAATGCTTAACGAAACCTGGTCGAGAGCTTTGAATCCACCAAATGACTTTGAAACATTTTCCGCGACCAGAAGGTTTTCCATCTCCTTTTTTGAAATTTACCGACAAATATACTTATTCCTCACAAAGCGGAAATTTTATTGAGTACAATTTTCAGAATTAATTCTTTAGAAAGGAATTTAATAAGAATGAGCGTCATAAAAATAAAAACCCACCCTTCGACTCCCGGAGGATGACAAAGGATGGGAAAAAAGTGACTACAAAATTGTAGTCAAAAATTTTCTCAGAAAAATAATTAAGCTTCTTTAAGAAAACATATCCTTTACTTTCTCAAAAAAAGATTTATCATTTTCTTCGGGATTAGGCTCAAACTTTTCATCTCCAATCATGGATTCAAAAAAAGCTTTTTGTTCTTTAGTGAGTTCTTGTGGAGTCCACACATTCACATGCACCAACATATCGCCTTTTCCATATCCGTCGATTCTTGGGATTCCTTTATTTTTGAGGCGAAGCACTTTTCCGCTTTGCACTCCGGCATCAATTTTTATTCTCACTTTTCCACTCACCGTATCGATTTCCTTGGAAGCTCCCAAGACCGCTTCGGGAAAGCTGATATATAAATCAAAGTGCAGATTTTCGCCTTCGCGCTGCAAGGTTTTGTGGGTTTCTTCTTCAATCACCACTAACAAATCACCGGAAACTCCGTTTCCCGGGGCTTCGTTTCCTTTTCCATTTACTTTTAATTGCATGCCTTCCACTACTCCGGCAGGGATTTTCACCGAAATGGTTTCTTCTTTAGCCTTCAATCCATCAGCATCGGCATCGGCAGGTTTTTTGTCGATCTCTTGTCCGGAACCTCCACAAACGTTACATGGTGAAGAAGTTTGCATCCGACCCAGTATGGTATTGGTGATTCGGGTGACCTGCCCGGTTCCATCACAGGTAGTACACGTTTTATACGTTGTTCCTTCCGCTCGGATTTTTCGTTTTACTTTTATTTTTTTCTCAACCCCGTTTGCAATTTCCTCTAAGGTTAATTTTACCCGAATCCGAAGGTTACTTCCTTTCATGCGTCTCTGCCCACCACCGAAACCTCCAAATCCGGAAAAACCACCTCCAAAGGCGCCGCCAAAAATATCACCAAACCGGCTGAAGATATCGTCCATGTTGATGTCTTCTGCATGAAATCCTCCTCCTCCTTGGAAGGCAGCATGACCAAAACGGTCATAACGCGCTCGCTTATCCGGATGACTCAACACCTCATAGGCCTCGGCAAGTTTTTTAAACATCTCTTCTGCCTTGGGGTCATTGGGATTTCGGTCGGGATGATATTGAATCGCCTTTTTGCGATAGGCTTTTTTTATCTCTGATTCGGTAGCGTTTTTGGAAACGCCCAATATGTCATAATAATCTTCGGTCATAACAAAGTTTTCCCCGGCATGACGGGGCATCTTAAAGAATTTTATGGGTTCTTAATTTCCTGTGACCACCTTTGGATAACGAATAATTTTATCTCCAAGGATATAGCCTTTTTCAATCACATCAACAATCTTGCCCTTCAGCTTTTTATCCGGCGCAGGAATTCTGCTGACAGCCTCGTGCAAATCGGAGTCAAAACTGTCTCCTTGCTTTACCTTCATTTGCTCAAGACCTTTATCTTTCAGCGTTTTACGAAGCTTGTCGCTGATGAGTTCTACTCCTTTAAACAAGTCATTTTCCCCTGCTTTTTTTATTTCATTCAAGGCACGATCAAAATCATCGAGAATTGGCAACATGGATTCCAGGACTTCTTGGTTAGCGGTTTTGAATAATTCTATTCGTTCTCTGCCAGTTCGTCGTTTATAATTTTCAAATTCAGCAAAAAGACGCAAAAACTTGTCTTTTTCCTTTTCCAATTCTTCTTTCAGACGTTCTTCTTCTGTGATTTCCTCCTGTGTTGCTTCAGATTGTTCGGAAGATTCCTCCTGTTTCTCTCTCTGGGTTTGGTCAATCGCATCATCGAGGATTTCTTCCAAATCCTCGGCCTTGTTCTTCTGGTCGTCGTTTTTCTTTTGTTTCATTTTTTTAAATCAACAAATTTCGTTTTCGGCTCTACCATCGATTTCTCGTGGCATATTTTTCATTTCAAAGAGGCAAAAGTACTGCCATTTCTTGTAAAATGTCAAAATGTCACTACACAAAATTTAATATTTAGTTAAGAATTGAGATGTTCGCTCGTGATTACTTTTGCAAATCATTTAAAAATCATTCACACATGAAAAAACAACTTATGAAAAGTCTTGCAATTTCTGCGACTTTAATTGCATTTGTTTCTTGTAAAGACGAAAAAAAGAATGTCGTTACTCCCTCGGAAGCCAAAGAAGTGGCTCAAACCACGGAAACGTCTATCACCTATCAGATTAACACCGAAGAATCGTCCATTAAATGGTTGGGGAGCAAGCCTACCGGAGAACATTATGGCACGGTCAACATCCAAGAAGGTTGGATTTCCCTTCAGAATGGAGAAATCGAAGGGGGTGAAGTGAGTATCGATATGAATTCCATCACGGTTCTCGATGAAGGTATGGACGAAGAATACAAAAAAAACCTTGAAGATCATTTGAAAGGAACTGTAGAAGGCAAGGAAACGGATTTCTTTAATGTTAATAAATATCCAACGGCAACTTTTCATATTACCGGAACATCTAAAGAAGGTGATAAAACCATGTTGGAAGGCAATTTGACCATGAAAGATAAATCCCACAACATCAGTTTTCCGGTGAATATTTCAGAAAGTGCAGACCAGTCGCAAGTGAGAATCACCAGTGAACCTTTTACCATCGATCGCACACATTGGGGAGTGAACTATGGTTCAAAAAGTATTTTCGATAATCTAGGTGACAAATTCATCAACGACGAAATGCAGTTGGAGATTTTGGTAAGTGCCAAACAAGAAAACTAGAATTTTTTT
>CAYPGZ010000085.1:0-5371 GCA_964410335.1 uncultured Flavobacteriaceae bacterium
CTGAACTTTCCACAGGCAAGAATCCGAAATTTTCTGAATACATCATCATTTGCTCGGCAAAATCATCCGGATAGGTCACTTTGATAGCGGTAATTTCACCATCGTCATTCTCTTCCGGAACCAATACAGGATTGATGAAACCGCTGTAGGGTGCTGCTTTAAATTTAGAATTACGTTCCAATATCTCCCGGTGCAATTCCTGATCGATTTTTACACCATAATTTTCGACCAAGTTTTTTGCCGCTTCAAAATCGCCTTCGGATTTGATGCGTTGGACTTCGCGTAACAACTCACCAAACAATTTATGTAAAGCCTCATAATCTTTGATATCATAATACGTTTCTCCGTTGCGAACAATTTTTTCGATTACATTGGCGTCTTTTCCTTTTTCATAAACCCAACGACTAATCCAGGCGCGGTTCCGCATATGAGCTTCTTCGATATCATTTCCGGGTTGGATACGCACAAGTTGTGTCAACAAACCATTTCGGATATATCCATCATAAGTGGCCATTCCTATTTTTTTGGAATCTTCAACCAACCCGAGTTCTTCCAATTTTGGATCCATCAAATAATAAAGTGCAACCAAATCCGCGCGGCCTTCTTCGATAGTGGAAGCATAACTTTTTAAGGTTTCTTTGGTTGTTCCCACACCCGGATTGAGTTTTCCGGAAGCGTGTCCCACAACTTCGTGCAAAGCAGTGTGCAAATTGTCTCCCAACTCATAATATTCTTTTGCGAGGGCAATTTCTGTGGAATCATTTGAAAATTCTTCCAACCTTCCGGAACTTCCGGCATTGTTGTAGGCATGAACAATATTTCCAAGAGAAACGGATTTGCTGCCTACGTGTTGGCGAATCCAAGCCGAATTCGGAAGATTTACACCAATTGGTGTGGAAGGCGAAGCAGCACCGGCTTCTCCGGCTACAATTACTGTTTTGTATGTTACCCCGACAACAGAATCTTTTTTATGCTCGTCCATGATAGGAGAATTATCTTCAAACCATTGAACATTATCCTCCAGTACACTCATTTTTTGAGACATATCAAAATCCTTGATCTGGACAATGGTTTCATAATATCCTCGATAGCCCAACGGATCGTTATAAACTTCGATAAAACCATTGATGTAGTCGATATCGCCTTCGGTGGTTTTTACCCACTCCACACAATATTGATCCCAAGTGGTTAAATCGCCGGTATGGTAGAATTCAATCAACAAATCCAAGGCTTTGGCTTGTTGTTCGTTTTCGGCTACACCTTTTGCTTTTTCAAGCCAATAAACAACTTTTTCCAGTGCTGGCCCATACATCCCTCCTATTTTCCATACTTTTTCTTTCAACTCTCCATTTTCTTTTACGAGTTTGGAATTCAATCCGAAAGAAACAGGTTTTTCGGGGTTGGGTTGCTTTTTGTTTGCATAGAAATTTGCAACCTCATCGGCGGTTATATTTTCACCGTAATAATTTACGGCAGAACCTTTCACCAAGCCTTTGGACTCATCCAAATTGGTGCGTTTCATGTCCTTATCATTGAAAATAACTTCATAAGGCTCACCCGATAATTCTGTTCCGGTTTCGGCTAGTAAAGCATCAAAATATTCCTTACTAAAACCGGGTTTGAATTTGTCATGGGAATAATGATGGTGAATCCCGTTTGCAAACCACACTTGTTTCAAATAAGTTTCAAAAGCTTTCCAGTCGTCGGTGGTTTTATCGCCTTCATAGTTGGTGTAAATATTTTCTAGGGCATCACGAATAGCCAGATTGTGACGGTAGTTCTGATCCCAAAAAATATCACGTCCACTTAACCCTGCTTGGGTAAGATAATAAACCAGTTTTTGTTTTTTCAAAGAAAGCTTATCCCATCCGGGGATTTCATAACGTAAAATCTGCAAGTCTGCAAATTCTTCTGCTTTGTACTGAAAATCATCGCCCGTGGTTTCTTTTTTATCTTTAATGGGCTGTTCTTTTTTATCGTTCTCACAGGATGTAAAAACGATACACGCCAGAAAAAGCGTGGCAAGGAGTTTTAATTTCATTTGATAAGTTTTTGTTGATTTCTGCAAATGTAAGAATTTATAAAATCATTATCTTCGCTTCTTGACATAACCCCCAACTATTATGAAAATACTGAAATACCTTTTTTTTATTCTCCTTATCGGAATCATTGGTTTTACCATTTATGTGGCTACTCTTGATGGGGCTTATCATGTGAAAGAAAACCTGACCATTGAGGCTCCCCGTGAAATGCTTTTCGACGAAGTCAACAATTACGAAACCTGGAAAAAATGGGCGCTCCTAGCCGAAGAAAACCCAAATCTGATTGTGGATTATTCCGATAAAAGAAAAGGTGAAGGCGCAGAATATACTTGGAAGACCGATGATATTCAAGGAAAAATCACTACTACTAAAGTCATTCCGGGCAAAACAATCGAACAAAAAGCCGTTATTAAAACTTCTGCAGGAGAGGCTGTTCGTCAGATTTACTGGAATTTTGAAAATACCGAGGAAGGAACAAAAATCACATGGGAAATTAAAGGCGAACAAAGTTTTATGGAGAAAGCATACAGCCTCACCCGCGACAATACTATATCGGAAAGACTACAAACAATGATGAAGACCGGCCTCGGGCATCTTTCTCAAAACCTAAAAGCCGCGATGGATGAATTCTCTGTAAATGTGGATGGATTAACCCAGCACAGTGGTGGTTTTTATATGTATATGACCACGGCGAGCAGAAACTCACCGAAAGCTTTAAGTGAAAAAATTGAACGAATTATTGCCCAGGTACACAATTATATGGAGGAAAACCACATCACTTTATCCGGACCTCCGATGACTGTATATAATCAAATTGATGAACAAAACGGCACGGTAATTATTTCGAGCGGAATTTCTACTTCCAATAGGATCATTCCTAGCCCTGAAAGTGAAGTTTTATGTGGATTTCTGCCCAGCCAAAATGTGCTAAAAACCACCCTTCGGGGAAATTATAAATATTTGCCAAAAGCTTGGGAAGCAGCACGGCGGTATCTCACCCAAAATGGAATTGAAATTCCCGCAAATGCAGAACCTTTTGAAGTATATGCCCGCAATCCCGGAGATTCACAAAACCCCGCGGAATGGGTAACCGAACTATATATTCCTATTCAAGAATCGGAGAAACTAAATCCATAATAGTTGAAGTTTTTTAAAAATATATGTTTTTTATTTTTTCTGATTTCATAATAAATTTGAGTTAATCCACTGCCTCTTAAAAAACTCACAAAAACTTCCTAAAAACTCTTTATTTTTTGTAACTTTGAGAACAGAAACAAAACCTCTAAACCGATAACCAAATGCACAAAATTTTAGTTCCTGTCGATTTTTCCGAATATGCGGAAAGCGCAATGAAAGCCGCTGCAGATATCGCTCGAAAGAAAAACTCTCAACTGTATATTCTGCATGTCATCGAAGTCGGTGAACCCATCATGGGAACGGGTTCCATCGTTGTGGATGACGAAAAAATTCTCTTCTTCTCTCAACTTGCCCGAAAAAAACTCACAGAATTCCTGGCCAAAGATTATTTGAATGGTTTAAATGTGACGAACATTATCGAAGTAGGACCCACCTATCACAGCATCACTCGAAATATTGACAAGTTCGATATCGATTTGATTGTGATGGGCTCCAAAGGAACCAGCGGAATTCAAGGCTTTTTTATCGGTTCCAACACCGAAAAAGTCGTGCGTCATTCCACTGTGCCGGTTTTGGTGATAAAAAATAAACAAATGGATCTCGCTTTCCGAAAAATTGTTTTTGTTTCGGATTATACAAACGAAAATATTTCCGCATTCCGAAAAGCACAAAATTTTGCTGAGGATTTTGGCGCTGATTTGAAATTGATGTATGTAAATACTCAAGGAGATGAACCTGAGGATATCAAGAGAATACATGATAGGATCAAGACTTTTGTCGAGAATACTTCCTCAACCTTCAATCCTGATGACGTCGTGATTTATGAAGATGACGATGTGGATGATGGAATTTTACGAGGCGCACGCTTTATTCAGGCCGATTGTATTGTTATGGCCACACACGGGCGTCGCGGCCTTTCGCATCTCTTTAATGGAAGTATCGCCGAGGATGTGGTCAATCAATCCAAAATGCCGGTGTTGACTTTTAAAATTGAAAACTAATTCATTTTATATACTTAAAATACAAAAGCCGGATACAACATTGTTTCCGGCTTTTTTTATATACTTATTTAAAAATTATTTTCGTCGTTCTCGGGCAAGCAACGTATTTTTAAGTAACATGGCGATGGTCATAGGACCTACTCCACCCGGAACCGGAGTAATGTAAGAGACTTTTTTCTTTAGGTTTTCAAAATCCGCATCACCGGCAAGGTGATAGCCTTTTTCTGAATCGTCAGGCACGCGGGTAATTCCCACATCGATGACCACAGCGTCATCTCTCACCATTTCCGCTTTTAGGAAATTGGGGGTACCCACAGCGATAATAATAATATCGGCTTGTGTGGTAATTTGTGCAATATTTTTGGTGAAAGCATGCGTTAAGGTGACCGTGGAATTTCCCGGAAACCCCCGTCTTCCCATCAAAATACTCATGGGTCTTCCTACGATATTGCTCCTCCCGATTACGACGGTGTGTTTTCCTTGAGTGGGAATTTCATACCTTTCGAAAAGTTCCAGAATCCCAAATGGGGTGGCAGGAATGAAAGTACTCATATCCATAGCCATTTTACCAAAATTCTCCGGATGAAATCCATCAACATCTTTTGCAGGATCGATGGAAGTGATGACTTTTTTGGTATCAATTTGGTGGGGCAAAGGCAACTGCACGATAAAACCATCGATATTATCGTCTTGGTTTAATTCTTCGATTTTATCCAACAATTCCATTTCGCTGGTAGTGTTGGGCATTTTTATCAAAGAAGACTCAAAACCCACGCGCTCACAAGCTTTCACTTTGTTGTTCACGTAAGTCATGCTTGCGCCGTCGCTTCCCACGAGAATCGCCGCCAGATGAGGAACTTTCTCCCCACGCTCTTTCATCCTATTAACCTCTGCAGCGATTTCGTTTTTGATATCGTTGCTTGTTTTTTTTCCGTCGAGTATTATCATTTTTTATTTAGTGTGCAATTGGCTGTTTCAGTTGGCAGTTTATTTTCCTTGCATCATTTGCATCATTTTTTTCCCGCCACCTCCTTGCATCATTTTCATCATTTTACTCATCTGAGAAAATTGTTTTAAGAGTTGATTCACCTCTTGAATGGATGTTCCGGAACCTTTCGAAATTCTCTTTTTTCGACTGTTGTTGATAATTTTTGGCTGAGCTCTTTCCTCCGGGGTCATCGAATGGATAAT
>CAYPGZ010000085.1:5471-7475 GCA_964410335.1 uncultured Flavobacteriaceae bacterium
CCCATTCCCAAAATTCTATCAGCCATACGAGAGGGATGAAACACATCAATGGCATCCATTTTTTCGCCGGTACCGATAAATTTAATGGGTTTATCTACTACTGATTTAATCGAAATCGCTGCTCCACCGCGTGTATCTCCATCCAGTTTGGTCAATACAACTCCATCAAAATTGAGAATATCGTTAAAAGCTTTTGCCGTATTCACTGCATCTTGTCCCGTCATCGAATCCACTACAAAAAGAGTTTCATGAGGCTCAATGGCATTGTGGATATTCGAGATTTCCGTCATCATTGCCTCGTCCACAGCCAAACGTCCGGCGGTATCGATAATTACCACATTAAAACCATTTTGCTTGGCGTGGGCAATGGCGTTTTTGGATATGCTAACCGGGTCGTTGTTTTCTCTTTCAGAATACACTTCCACCCCGATTTGAGTGCCCACCACATGCAATTGGTCGATCGCTGCGGGACGATAAACGTCACAAGCCACTAACAAAGGTTTCTTTGTTTTTTTGTTTTTGAGATAATTTGCCAATTTACCGGAAAAGGTGGTTTTACCACTTCCTTGCAGACCGGACATCAAAATCACGCTGGGATTTCCCGAGAGGTTTATTCCTTCCGCATCACCTCCCATAAGTTGGGTGAGCTCATCTTTCACCAATTTCACCATCAACTGGCCGGGTTTCAGACTGGATAACACATTCTGCCCCAATGCTTTTTCCTTTACCGTAGCGGTAAATTCTTTGGCTATTTTGTAGTTTACGTCGGCATCAACCAAGGCTCGGCGTACTTCCTTAAGGGTTTCCGCAACGTTGACCTCGGTAATTTGTCCGTGGCCTTTAAGGACGTGAAGGGCCTTGTCTAATTTCTCACTTAAATTGTCGAACATAAATCCTGATTTTTTATAAAGTCCTGTTTCCTGGCAGACAGGGTTGCAAATTTACGGATTTGAGCCTGAATTGGAAAGGAAATTTCTACAAGCGTTAATCTTGCTTCAAACCTGTGCCAATATTTTCTTAAACCAAAAAAAATATAGGCTTAAAAACTTTAATTTCAAAGTTCAATAAAAATCAAACAGCATGTCTTTAAAAGCACTTTTTCTTAACTGTACGTTGAAAAAATCTCCTGAAGTTTCTAACACAGAAACCTTCATCAAAACTGCAGAAAAAATTTTTCACGAACTCGATGTAAACACCGAACGCCTTCGCGTAGTGGATTATAATGTAAAATTTGGCAATTCATCGGATGAAAAAAACGGAGATGAATGGCCGGAAATTCTCGCCAAAATAAAGGCCAGTGATATTTTCATTATCGCCACTCCGGTGTGGCGGGGCGATAGAAGTTCTGTTTCCAAAATCGTTGCAGAGCGTTTGGACGGAATTTGGAGTGACACCAATGAGGAGAACGGCCAGTTTTCTTCCTATAATAAGGTGGGTGGCGTGATGGTGGACGGCAACGAAGATGGTGCCAAAAAAGCAATTTCAAGTATTGTTTTTGATCTTTCGGAGCATGGATTCACCGTGCCGGTTAATGCATTTACCTATTATGTGGGAAAAGCCGGTCCCGGGCCTTCCTACATAGAAGCTGAGGGTGAAAAACATTTTTTCACCAACAAAATGACCTTTTTTATGGTGCATAACTTAGTACATCTGGCAAAAATTCTCAAAGAAAATCCTTATCCTACCTCCATCAAGAAATTGACGGAGAAGGCAAAAAAAATCAGCAGTAGGGAAAGCATTCCGGATGAATAAGAAAATGCAGTTTTTTTATTCTGCCATATTTTCTTTTCGAAGAGTGTCCATAGCGGTACTATCCACCACCACGGTATCGGCAGCTGCACTATCCGGCATCATGGTTTCCGTGGCGGACAGGGTATCGTTATCTTCCAAGTTGTCATAATCGCCAAGTCGGATTTCGTCATTCTTAACTTCCCTCCTACAGCTTGAAAATAGCAAGATTAAAGCAAAAATCAGGGCAAGTGGTTTCATGTGTTAGTTTTTTGG
>CAYPGZ010000086.1:0-2865 GCA_964410335.1 uncultured Flavobacteriaceae bacterium
TTTTTATTGATTAAATGTGAAATAAAATAGACGGTTTCAATCTAATTTGCTTTCCATGAATTGTTGTCCAAGTTCACATCTGCTGTGCGCAAGTCCGGATCGATTTGGATGGAAGTGATTTTTTTATCGGTTGCAATCACCTTGCTGGCCTCTTCGTGATTTTTTCTCCAAATCTGAACAGGATAAGATACCGTTTCAGAAGAACCATCGGCATAGGCATATTCCACGATAATGGGCATGGGCATGTCGCCGGGTTTTTCAAATACAATCTCATAGAGATATTTTATATTTTTCATTTTGGCGCGTTCCTCTTTTGAATACTCTTTATTCAAATAAGACTTAAAATCAGGAGCTTGAGCAAAAAGTCCATTTTCTGAAGTCTTGTCTGTTCTTTGAAAATAAACAGCATCTTTCCATCGTTCATTATTTTCGACATCTTCAATTCCAAAACGGGTGAAGATTTCTTGTGCTTGTTTAGTGGGTTTGTCGGTTAAGGCATACTGGTTAACTTCTTTTATACCGATATCCACATAATCGGTACGGTAAAACCATCCCCGCCAAAACCAATCTAAATCCGTTCCGGAAGCATCTTCCATGCTGCGGAAAAAATCCTCGGGTGTGGGATGTTTGAACATCCACCGCTTAGAATATGTTTTAAAGGCATAGTCAAACAATTCTTCTCCCAAAATCGTTTGACGTAAGATATTTAATCCAGCACCTACTTTTCCATAAGCGTTGTTCCCCAGTTGATGAATTTGCTCGGGATTGGTCATGATGGGAGCAATATATTTTTGATTTCCTTTCATGTAATCCACAATCAAATGTGCATCGCCGCGGTCCACTGGGTATCGGTCTAAGGGAGCAATAGCCTCAGGATAATTTTCACCAAATTTCAATTGGGTCAAGTATTCCAAAAAAGTATTGAATCCTTCATCCATCCAACCCCATTGACGCTCATCGTTGTTGACTACCATCGGA
The DNA here is from genome assembly GCA_964410335.1 of uncultured Flavobacteriaceae bacterium. Lineage (GTDB taxonomy): Bacteria > Bacteroidota > Bacteroidia > Flavobacteriales > Flavobacteriaceae > DASSWG01. Next base: position 979 of record CAYPGZ010000086.1, read on the forward strand.
AAAAAGTTGTGGCCGACCTCATGAATAATCACGCCGATCATTCCAAATTTTGTGTCGTCACTATAAGTACCATCAGGATTTGGACGTCCGTAATTCCATGAAATCATAGGATATTCCATTCCCTGCCAACGGGCATGCACTGCCACACATTTGTGATAAGGATAGGTGAAAGTATGTTCGCTGTACGTTTGCAAAGTTTGTGCAACGGCTTTTGTGGCATATTCGCCCCATAGCGGATTTCCTTCTTTGGGATACATCGAAACGGCCATGACTTCCTTGTCGTTCACCAGCGTATTTTTCATTTCTAAAATGAATTTCCTCGAAGTGGAAAAACCAAAATCCCTCACCATATCCGCTTTGAAATGCCAGGTTTTTTCTTTGTTGGAGAAACCTTTTTCATTTTTTTCGGCTTCTTTTTGCGTCACGATAAGAACGGGCTTATCAAAAGATTTTTTTGCTTTTTCATAGCGTTCCATCATTTGTTTGGAATACACTTCTTTTCTGTTTTGCAGTGTTCCCGTTGCTTCCATAATATGATCGGCAGGAACGGTGATTTTTACATCATAACTTCCAAAAGGAAGGGCAAATTCACCTGCTCCCCAAAATTGATAGTTTTGCCATCCTTCTTTGTCGTTATAGACACACATCCGTGGAAAAAACTGAGCAATAACATACAAATTGTTGCCGTGTTCCTCAAAATGTTCATATCCGGAACGGCCTCCTATTTCGATATAATTGTTGATGTTGTACCACCATTTGATAGAAAATTCAAAACTTTCTCCGGCTTTCAGCGGCTCTTCCAAATTGATTCTCATCATGGTGTAATTGATGGTGTAATCCAAAGCTTTGCCATTTTGGCTTACTTCTTCAATTTTAAAACCACCATCATAATCATTTTCAGTCATATAATCGGAAACAAAATCCGAGGCGTGTGCATAAGGCCGAATATTATCGGAGTTGCGTTGGTGGGCAGGGCTGTCTTTTGCTCGAACGTTTTGGTCGAGTTGCACCCATAAATATTCCAAATCGTCCGGAGAATTATTGGTGTAGGTGATGGTTTCATAACCGTGTAATCTTTGGTTTTTATCATCCAATTTGATTTCCATCACATAATCGGCTGTGTTTTGATAATAGGCCGGACCGGGAGCACCGGAAGCGGTTCGATATTGGTTTGGAGTGGCAAATTCCTGATAGAGCTGACGAAAAGGATTTTCGTTGGCATGGCTTTTTTGCCGGGTTTCTGATTCTTTTTCCTGGGCATTCACCGAAAAGGAAAAAAACAAAAGAAATGAAGCGAAGATCGACAGGTGTTTTTTCATCTTTACAAGTTTGATAAATGGTTTCTCAAATTTTTTGAAAAGGCTAAAATAAGAAAATGTTTGAGGTTTCAGGTTTGGAAAATCAATCTCAGTCAATTTTCGCAATTTGATTTTCGAGTGCTTCCCACTTTTCCATCAACTCGTCGAGTTTGTTTTTCTTTTTCTGATAGGAATCAAAAAATCCGGGGGTAGAGATTGTTTTGTCATAATCGAGAACTAATTCGGCATCAATGTTTTTTATTTCCCGCTCCAATTTGTTGATTTCTGCTTCCACCTTGCTTAGTTTATTGTGGAGTGACTTTATTTTTTTTCGTTCTTCATAGGTATTTTTTTGCGCTTTTTGATCTGTTGATTGGGAACTGATAATTTTTGATTTTTTCTCAGCTTCGCGTAAATTTCTCAATTCGCGTTGTTCCAAATAAAAATCAATATCTCCCAAAAATTCTTTGATTTTATGGTCTTTAAACTCATAGGTTTTGTCGGTGAGGCCATGTAAGAAATCCCGGTCATGCGACACGAGAATCAAAGTGCCTTCAAAACTTTTTAAAGCTTCTTTAAGGACATTTTT
>CAYPGZ010000086.1:2965-5185 GCA_964410335.1 uncultured Flavobacteriaceae bacterium
ACACGAGAATCAAAGTGCCTTCAAAACTTTTTAAAGCTTCTTTAAGGACATTTTTCGATTGAATATCCAAGTGGTTGGTGGGTTCGTCCATTATCAGCACATTTAAAGGCTGTAACAAAAGTTTGGCCAGAGCCAAGCGATTTCGTTCGCCCCCGGAAAGCACGCGTACGTATTTCTCAACCTCTTCCCCACGAAACAAAAAAGCACCCAAAATATCACGCACTTTACTGCGGTTGGACTCGTTTGCAGCATCAATCATGGTGTCCAAAACCGTTTTCTTGCCGTCCAGATATTCGGCTTGGTTTTGAGCAAAATATCCAATTTGAACATTATGACCCGGTTTCAGAACTCCTTCATAATCAATCTCACCTACAAGGATTTTTGCCAGGGTAGATTTCCCCTGTCCGTTTTGTCCTACAAAAGCAATTTTGTCTTTCCTGTCCACTTTCAAATCTACATTGCGCAAGACTTGTTTTTTACCGTAACTTTTAGAAATATTTTCTGCTTCTACAATAATTTTTCCGGGCATTACCGACACGGGAAAGCTTATATTCATTACGGCTGTATCCTCTTCATCCACTTCAATACGTTCCACTTTATCGAGTTTTTTGATAAGGGATTGAGCCATCGATGCTTTGGATGCTTTTGCTCGAAACTTGTCGATAAGTTTTTCGGTGCGCTCGATTTCTTTTTGCTGGTTTTTTTGAGTTGCCAGTTGTTGTTCCCGCAATTCTTTTCGCTGTATTAAATATTGCGAATAAGGTTTGTTGTAATCGTAGATCTTTCCAAGAGAAATTTCGATGGTACGATTGGTCACGTTGTCCAGAAACATTTTATCGTGCGAAACCAGTACTGTGCAACCCGGATAATTTTTCAGAAAACCCTCCAGCCAGATGATGCTTTCTATGTCCAAATGGTTTGTGGGCTCATCTAAAAGAAGCACATCATTGCTTTGAAGTAGGAGTTTTGCCAGTTCGATCCGCATGCGCCACCCGCCGGAAAAGGTGTTTGTAGTTTTATGAAAATCTTCCCGTTCAAAACCCAAACCTTGCAAAACTTGTTCGGTTTCGCCCTGATAATTATACCCTCCGTGAATTTCGTATTGATGCTGTGTTTCATTCAAATCGATCATCAACCGGTGATAGCCGTCACTTTCATAATCAGTGCGTTCGGCCAGTTGACGGTTGATTTCCTCCAATTTACTTTCCAACTCTTTAATTTCGGTGAAAGCTTCATAAGCTTCTTCCAATACCGTACGTCCTTCTTCAAAATCGATATCTTGTCTTAAAAAACCGATTTTCAAGCCTTTTTCTGCAGCAATTTGTCCTGAATCGGCTTCTATGTCTCCCGAAAGCAACTTTAACAATGTGGATTTTCCCGCTCCATTTTTGCCCACCAACCCCACGCGGTCACCGGCATTCAATCGAAACGTGATTTCTTCAAATAAATATTCTCCTTGAAAGGAAACAGAAAGCTTATGGATATTCAACATCACTCAAATTTCAGGTTGCAAAGGTGCTTATTTTCGGGTGTTTTTGCAATTGTGTTTGTCAAGTATCTGATTGTATTTAGAAACCAAAAATATTAAGTTTAAGAAATTCAATCATCAATTTTTGTATTGCGCAATCGCAAGGAGTTGACAATTACGGAAACGGAACTAAAACTCATCGCCAGCGCTGCAATCATCGGCGAGAGTAGGAGCCCAAAAGCAGGATAAAGTACTCCGGCGGCAATAGGAATTCCAAGAGCATTGTAACCTAATGCAAAAAACAAATTTTGCTTAATATTTTTCAAGGTTTTATGACTCAATCGATAAGCTTTGGCAATCCCGTTTAAATCTCCTTTAACCAACGTGATTTCCGCATTTTCGATAGCCACATCTGTTCCGGTGCCCATGGCAATTCCAATGTCTGACTGTGCCAATGCCGGAGCATCGTTGATGCCATCGCCGGCCATCGCTACTTTTTTTCCTTGAGATTGTAGGATTTTTATTTCCTCAAGTTTATCTCCGGGAAGCATTTGGGCTTTAAATCCGTTTAGGCCGAGTTTTTCACTCACAACTCGTGCTGTGGCGGGATTATCCCCCGTAAACATCCAAACTTCAATTCCTTCTTCTTGCAAAGATTGAATGGCTTTTTGACTCGTCTTCTTGATTTTATCCGAAATTACCACAAATCCGATGGCTTCTTTTCCTTCGGATAAATAGGACAAGGTTTTTCC
>CAYPGZ010000086.1:5285-7316 GCA_964410335.1 uncultured Flavobacteriaceae bacterium
TTACCACAAATCCGATGGCTTCTTTTCCTTCGGATAAATAGGACAAGGTTTTTCCCTTTTCGCGTTCCATGGCTGCCTGTTTTTCTAAACCGGGAGGAATCAAAGCGCCTACATGCTCCATCAATTTGGTGTTCCCCAGCGCCAAAGTCCTACCATTTAATGTTCCTCTTACACCTTTGCCGGTTATTCCTTCAAAATCTTCAATCTTTAAATCCGGTTTATCGGGTAGTTTTTCTTCGGCGTATTGCAAAGTAGCTTGAGCCAAAGGATGTTCGCTATTGCGGTTTAAAGCCTGCATTTTCTGAATGATGTTTTCCTCTGAATACTTTTCCGAACCAACTACTTTTTCTACGGAAGGTTTTCCTTCGGTAAGTGTTCCCGTTTTATCGACAATAAGCACATCGATTTTATTTAAACCCTCCAAAGCTTCGGCATTTTTGATAAGAATTCCGTTTTGTGCTCCTTTTCCCACCCCCACCATCACCGACATTGGTGTGGCTAGACCCAATGCGCAAGGACAGGCAATAATCAATACGGCTATTGCATTGACCAGTGCAAAAACATAAGCTTGTTCAATTCCTGAAACTCCCCACACGATAAATGTCAGGAGAGCAATTACTACCACTGTGGGCACAAACCAAGCTGAAATTTTATCGGCCAGATTCTGAATGGGTGAACGGGAACGGCTTGCTGTATTTACCATTTCGATAATTTGAGAGAGCAAGGTTTCTTCTCCTACTTTTTCAGCCACCATCGTAAAACTTTTATTTCCATTGATTGTCCCGGCACTTACTTTGTCGCCGGATTTTTTATCCACAGGAATGGGTTCTCCCGAAATCATGGATTCGTCTATTGAACTTTCGCCTTCTTCAATTTTCCCATCCACAGGAATTTTTCCACCGGGTTTTACACGTAGTAAATCTCCTTTTTTTATGGTATCAATTCCTACAATCTGCTCTTTTCCATCCACTATTTTCACCGCCTGATTGGGAGCGAGTTTCAACAATTCTTTGATGGCCGAATTGGTTTTTCCATGTGCCCTTGCTTCCAACAATTGACCCAGCAGTACTAAAGTGAGGATTACTGTGGCCGCTTCAAAATAGACATGCACTGTTCCCATGTCGGTTTTGAACTCTTCGGGAAAGAAATTCGGAACCAACAAGGCAAATACACTAAAAAGCCATGCAATTCCCGCACCGATGCCAATCAAAGTAAACATGTTTAGATGCATGGTTTTGATGGATTTCCAGGCGCGTTCAAAAAACATCCATGTGGCATAAAAAACCACCGGCAAGGAAAGGACAAATTGCATCCAATTCCAGTATTTCATCTCCATCCAGTCGTAAAGCGGATTCCCGGGAATCATCTCCGACATGGCGATAATGAAAATCGGTAAGGTGAAAACCAAAGCGATTTTGAATTTCTTGAGAAGCTTTTGGTAGGTTTTATCTTCTTCTATTTCATCTGCTTCTTTGGGAACTAAATCCATTCCGCAAATAGGACAATCACCGGGTTTATTGCGAAGGATTTCGGGATGCATCGGACAGGTGTATTGCAGCGGTTTTTTTCGGGTAAGGGGCTGCTCCACCAAATCCATCCCACAGATCGGACAATCACCGGGTTTGTCATAAGTTTTATCTCCCTCACAATGCATGGGACAATAGTAGATTGAAGACTGGTGGTTGGAGATTGAAGGTTTTTTATGAGCAGAAATTGACTTTTTGGACTTCGAATCGGGTTGTTGTCCCGGAAGAAAAATATCGTAATGAGAACCTTTTAGGGCGTTTTGAAATGCTTTAAGAGAAATATGTTTTTCCATATGGATTTCGGCTTCGGCTTTTTCCAAATCAACGATGACTTCCTTGACGCCTTCCACGGCACTCAAACTTTTTTCAACATACGAGCTGCAACCTTTACAGCTCATTCCGGATATTTTATAGGTATGGATCATGATTCAAAATTTCAAACAAAGTTATGATGAAAATAGATTAAATGCTTATCTCAAAAATCACGCAGATTATATCAAATTAT
>CAYPGZ010000087.1:0-7139 GCA_964410335.1 uncultured Flavobacteriaceae bacterium
TGCATGCAAATCAAGATGACACAGGCGGATCGGCTGCATTTTTCAAGGATTTTCTTCTGCTTGAATTCCGAGGGCTTTTCCGCGGTTTCCAAATATTTTTCCGCCAAAAAATTGCCCAAACGAGTTTTGGCTTCGCCTTGGATTACCTTAAAACGCCAAGGTTCTGTACGTTTGTGCGTCGGCGCCCAGTTTGCAGCCTCAAGGATTTGTTCAATGCTTTCCTTTTCAATGGCTTTTTCGTTGTATTGTTCCGGAAAAACCGCTCGGCGTTTTTTGATGAGTTCAAAGATGTTGTTCATAATCAAAAATCATCAATTGTTAATCTCCAATCGTTTACTGCTTCTGCCAACTTATTGCCATCCTCCACCCAGTGCTTGATAAAGTTCCACAATGGCATCCAGTTGTAAAAACTTTGCTTGGGCTAAATTTAATTGAGAATTCAAAGCACTTTGTCGTGCGGTGAGTACTTCCAAATAATTAGCCAAACCATTGTTCAACAATTCCTCTGAATAATCCGTTGCGGTTTGTAAGGCTTCAAATTCCTTTTCGCGGATTTCGATGATTTCAGCCGCTGCTTCATAATTAGACAGCGCATCCGAAACTTCTTTTCCGGCGGTGAGGAGGGTTCTTTTATAGTTTAATAATGCAATTTCTTGATCGGAAAGCGAAACTTCATAGTTGGTTCTTATTTGTCTTCCGTTTAGGATAGGTTGAAACAATCCTCCCGCCACCGAGGAAAAAAAGGAACTGGCATTAAACCAATTGTCGAGTTCCAGACTTTGAAAGCCTGCAGAAGCAGACAATGTTAAACGGGGATAGAAATTTGCACGCGCCACATTGGTAAGCTCGAAAGCATTAATTAATCTATATTCTGCAGCCATTACATCGGGACGGTTTTCCAATAATAGTGCAGGAACTCCGGTTTTCAACTCGGTGGTGATATTTTGATTTTCCAATACTCCACGTTCAATAGGATGGGGAGGTTCGCCCATCAAAATGCACAAGGTATTTTCAAGAAGGTCGATGCTGTTTTCGAGATTAACCAAAATAATCTTGGCGGTATAAATCTGTGCTTCGGTTTGTTTAACCGCCACAGCAGTGACTTGCCCGGCATCTTTCAAGGCTTTGGTAGTTTCCAGGCTACTCTCTCTGGCGGCAATCGAATTTTGTGCGATTTCCGCTTGCATATCCAAGGATAATAACTGATAATAAATCGATGCAATCGAGGCAATAAGCTCAGTTTTAACGGCTTTATGTGCGGCAAGACTTTGCAGATAGTTGGCTACGAAAGCACGTTTTTGGCTGCGAATCTTTCCCCAAATATCGGCTTCCCATGAAAGGGAAGCAGTCAAATCATATTGATTGATAGACTCGCCCCCAGTTGCTGCACCCACCTGACTACTTTCAGAAGGATCCATCCACGTGTAGCTTCCATTCACGCCCAGAGTGGGGAGATAGCCGGCTTTTCCTTGTCGCACGTAGGCTTCGGCAGCTTGAATATTCTCCAGAGCGATTCGGATATCTAAATTATTTTCCAAGCCTCTGGAAATATGTTGCTGCAAAAGGGGATCTGTGAATATTTCTTGCCAGGAAATATTCGCCATGGAAGTACTGTCCATCGGAATCTGGTCGGTTCTGTAAAGAGATTCCTCGGGGAGCACTTCCGGTCGTTGGTAGGTTTTTGCCGTAAAACAAGATTGCAACGACACCAAAACCACGGGCACAAGAATTAATTTAGAAACTTTCATATATTTCATGATGCTGATATTCTTTGGTTTAATTGCATGCTATTCTTCAAGGCGATTATTTTCGGTTTCGCTATTTGTTTCCGTGGGAGCTTCAAGAAATTTAGGTTTTCCCATTAATTTTTCTTGTAGCCACTGGAAGAAAATATAAAGCAGTGGAATTACAAAAACTCCTAATATGGTACCCACCAACATGCCTCCCACAGTTCCGGTGCCGATACTTCGGTTTCCTTCAGCACCAATTCCTGAGGCCAGAACCAAAGGCATCAATCCCATGATAAAGGCAAAAGAAGTCATCAAAATGGGGCGTAAACGTACGCGAGCTCCATCAAATGCCGATTCTACTATAGACATTCCCTGCCTACGGCGCTGAACAGCAAACTCCACAATCAAAATGGCGTTTTTTGCCAGAAGACCGATTAACATAATCAAAGCAATTTGGAAATAGATATTGAGTTCCAAACCGGCAAATTTTGTGGTCAGGTAAGCTCCCATTATTCCCACAGGAAGGGAGAGCAATACCGAAAAGGGCAAAAGATAACTTTCATATTGTGCTGCCAGAATAAAATAAACAAATAAGATACTTAATATCAAAATGAAAAGGGTCTGGTTTCCCGCAGCAATTTCTTCACGGGTCAGTCCTGAAAAAGCAATATCAAAATCTGTTGGTAAGTGAGTTGCGCTAACTTCTTCAATAGCAGTAATGGCATCCCCGGAAGAAAATCCGGGAGCAGAAGCTGCCGTTACGCTGGCTGAGTTATACAGGTTAAAACGATTCACCGATTGAGGTCCGTACACGCGTTCCAACTCTACAAACTCTGTGATGGGTGCCATTTCTCCTTGAGCATTTCTCACAAACAGGGAGTTCAAATCATCAGTGGTGGCACGATCTTCGGGCAAAGCTTGCACATACACGCGGAACTGCTTTCCGAATTTGGAAAAATCTGCAGCGTAGATCCCCCCGATATATCCCTGTAAAGTCCTGAAAATACTGCTGATGGAAACTCCTGCTTCCTTGGCTTTAGGAACATCCAATTTAATTTCATATTTCGGGAAATTGGTGTTGAACGAAGTTTGTGCATACAAAATCTCCGGACGTGCCGAAAGTTGAGCCAGATATTCCTGCGCAGTTTGATCCAGGTTTTCAAAGTTTCCTCCGGACTTATCCAAAAGTTCAAACGTTGCTCCTGTGGCAGCACCATATCCTGGAATACTTGGAGGAGCAAAAAATAAGATATCTGCTTCGGGAAGCGTGGCGGCTATCCCAAACATTTTTCCGGTAAGCGCATCCGCAGATAAAGTATCTGCTTTTCGATCTTCCCACGGTTCCAGTGAAATAAAGCCAATTGCATAGTTGCTTCCGGCACCGGCGAGAAAACTAAATCCATTTACGATGGTGAATCCTTTAACCCCGGGAAGATTGTTTAGTTTTTGAGCCAATCCCTCAGTGACAGCCACGGTTCTGTCCAAGGTAGCACCCGCAGGAAGTTGTATATCGGTGAAAATAATTCCGCGGTCTTCATTGGGTACAAATCCGGTGGGAGTGGTTTTCTCTGCCCAGAGTACAGCTACTACACAAAGCAATAACATCACCACAGGTATCCATTTCTTACGATACATAAACTGCAAGGATTTCACGTACCTATCGGTGGTTACAGCAAAAGCGGTGTTGAACCCATTATAAAAACGTTGGAGAAAACTTTTCTTTTTTTCTTCTTTATCTTTTATAGGTTTCAAAAACAAAGCACACAGTGCCGGACTTAAAGTCAAGGCGTTTACGGCCGAAATGGCAATGGCCACAATCAATGTAATTCCAAATTGCTCATAAAACACCCCGGTTGGACCTTTGATGAAAGTTACGGGAATAAATACCGCTCCCATAACCAGCGTAATGGAAATAATGGCTCCCGTAATTTCATCCATTGCCGAGCGGGTAGCTTTCAAACTGCTTTTTGCTCCTTCTTCCAGTTTAGCATGGACGGCTTCCACCACCACAATCGCATCATCCACCACAATTCCAATAGCGAGGACAAGAGCAAACAAAGTCAAGAGGTTAAGCGAATATCCAAAAAGGTTGAGGAAGAAAAAAGTACCTACAATCGAAACCGGAACGGCAATTGCGGGAATCAAGGTTGATCGCACATCCTGAAGAAAAATAAAAACTACGATAAACACCAGGATAAAAGCTTCAATCAAGGTCATGACTACCTTGTCGATAGAGGCAGTCAAAAACTCATCGGTGTCAAAACTAACATGAAGGTGCAATCCTTCGGGGAAATTTTCTTCCAATTCATCCAAAACCGAATGGATTTCGGTAAGAATTTCATGAGCATTTGAACCGGCAGTTTGATTCACGCCCATGGTTACGCCGGGATAACCATTTACGTTTGAAATCACCCCATAACCTTCGGCGTCCATTTCTACTTTCGCCACATCCCCTAATCGTAAAAACTGCCCGTTGCCTAAGGATTTAATTACAATATCTTTATACTGCTGAGGATCTTGATAACGTCCTCCGTAAGTGATGGTGTATTCAAAAGCTTCTCCACTATTTTGTCCTAAAGATCCGGCAGCTGCTTCCAAACTTTGCTCATTGATTGAAGCCACAACATCTGAGGGGATTAAATCATAAGCTGCCAATTTTTCGGGTAAAAGCCAGATTCGCATAGCGTATTTTTTGGCTCCAAAAAGTTGCACGTTCCCCACCCCATTTACACGTTGAATGGCAGGCAACACATTGATATCAAGATAGTTTTGAATAAATACAGCGTCATAAACGGGATTGGTAGAATATACACTGAAATAAATCAATCCTCCTGATTGTTGCTTTTGTGTGACCACTCCTGATTGAGTAACTTCCTGTGGTAATAAAGGAGCAGCACGGGAAACACGGTTTTGTACGTTTACCGAAGCAATATCCGGATCGACGCCTTGTTCAAAAAACACCTGAATTTGTGCGCGACCGTTACTGGCTGTAGAAGTAATGTATTTCATGCCTTCCACACCGTTCACTTGTTCCTCGATAGGAATAATGACACTTTCCAATACCGTTATAGCATTGGCGCCCGGATAGGTAGCCGAAATCTGAACGGTTGGTGGAGCGATGTCAGGATATTGGGTAAGGGGTAAATTGGTGACTCCCAGAATACCGAGAATAACTATAACAATCGAAATTACAGTTGATAATACCGGTCTTTCTATAAATTTTTTTAGCATCGTGCTATGGGATTATGCGAGTTGCGGGTTAAATCGAATTAATATGAATAATGATATTTTCTCTTTACTCTTTTTCCGATAATAAATCATCGGAGTAGCATTTGATTTTTTTATTTAAAAACCGGTTCTATGGAAAAGGAAACGCTGTCAAAAGGCATCGGAACAGGTTGAATTGGAGTGGAACCGCGTAATTTACCCACGCCTTTTGCCACAATTTTATCTCCTGCTTTAATCCCATTTTCAGAAATAATCATGTTTTGGATACGGTCTTTTACCTCAATGACCGTTGGAGTTGCCAGAGTGTCGCCTTGAACTTTAAACACATACACTTTTCCTTGCAGTTCATACGTGGATTGCTCCGGAATCACGGGAACATTTTCATAGATAACAGGAATCATTATGGTTGCACTACTTCCGTTGGCCAAAATATGATTGGGGTTGGGAAATACCGCCCTAAAACTTACTGTTCCTGTAGTGGGGTTTACCTGTCCGGTAACCGTTTCAATTTTACCTTGTTGTGGATACACACTTCCATTGGCAAGACGCAATTTTACCGGAGGGAAATTCTTGATTTTTTCTTCCAGGTCTTTTCCCTCTGCATGTATCAGAAAATTGAGATAATCCGCTTCATTCATAGCAAAATAAGCATACACCTCATTGGTTTTGGAAACCGTGGTTAAAGGCTGTGGACTGGTAGGACTGACCAAAGAACCATTTCGATAAGGAATTGCTCCTACATAACCATCAATAGGACTTTGAATAGTTGCATATCCGATATTTGCCACAATGCTATTGTAGTTGGCTTTTGCTTGAGCCAGTTTTGCTTTTGCGGTTTCCAATTGTACTTTGCTGATGATGTTTTTCTCCACCAACGGTTCCAATTGATTAACTCCAACTTGAGCAGCTTCTACATTGGCTTTTGCGGCTTCGGCATCCTGCGAAAGGGTTTGGGTTTCTAAGCGGAATAAGAGCTGTCCTTTGTGCACTTTTTGGCCTTCATCCACCAACACTTCAGTAATATATCCGCTCACTTTTGCGCGCACATCACTGTTGACAATTCCCTGAATACTAACCGGAAATTCATTATAGCCTGTCAGATTACGAGTAGGAATTTCGATAACCGGCAAGGGCATCGGACCATGAGCTTGTGAGGTGGGTTGTCCGTCTCCACATGAAATCAAGAGGAGACCGAGAAAAATGGGCAAAAAATGGATTCTTTTCATCGTAAAATCTATTGGGGTTTTTGATTGTCTATTTCGAGATTAGTTTTTAATCGTTTAAAAGCCTGGGTGGCATCTTCCAAAAAATTTAAAAAATTTTCATTAAAAGAAAGATCGCACTGGCATTCATTATTGCCTTTATAAAATTCGTTTACGTTTTTTTTGTATTTAATAAGCTCCTTTTGAAGGGCAATATCATTTTCCCATTTATTCAATCTTTCATTTATAAAACTGATTAATCGGTCAGAAGAAATCCTATAATAGCGTTTTCGATCTCCGGGTTTTGTAAAATAACTAATGTGATCTTTGGCTTCCAACATAGATAAATGCGTGGAAATTGTACTTTTACTGGCTTTTAAATCACAAACCAATTCTTCAAAAGTGATTCCTCTTTTGCATGTTAATGCCAAGGTTGCCAATATGCGAGCAGCAACCGGAGCATATTGGTGATCTTTTTCCATTTGAACCCCAAGCTTCTCCACAAGCTCGTTTCTCCTAATTTCCAGTTCTTCTTTAGTTTTCATTATCTAAAAATTAGAGCGCAAAAATATGATTGGTTCGGAAAATACCGAACAAACAAAAGTTAAATTATTGTTAAGGTTTAAAAAGATGGGATTTTGCGCTTTTGAACGAGTTAGTAAGTATGACGAAAGGCAAAGGTTTTAGTTACATCTCACCATCAGATTAACATAGATTTAATTTGAAGCAAGAGCAATATCTATCCATTGTTTTATTTCCTTTCCATTTTCATCCACGACCGTAATTAGATGTTTACCCGGATTTGGTAAGATGTTGATTTCATGGAAAGTTTGTGTGCTTCCCAAGAAACGCTGGTTTAAATACCAAAAAATTTTAATTTCAGGATTTTGATGCACTACTTTCAAGGCTATTTCATTGAGTTCCTCTTCAAAATTTATAGGAAGGATAATTTTTTCATTTTCTGGGGGAAAAATAAATT
>CAYPGZ010000088.1:0-7099 GCA_964410335.1 uncultured Flavobacteriaceae bacterium
TATGATGTTCAGTTTATCGAGCATACGGTCTTTAAAAATTCATGCAAAATTACGACAATTTTTTTGGGGCATAAGTTCAAATCTATCTTCCATAAATTATAAAAAAAAAGCTTATAAAACTTATTTTTCAGCAGAAAACTTGAGGTGGATTTTATTTAGGGTTTGGATTTAAAAGAAGATGAAAAAAGAAATTATTCTGATCGAGCAGTTATTTGGTGAAATTCTGGAATTTATGATGAATTTACCTTTTGAAACACGGAGAAATCCAATTGCTCTCAAAGGATAAAACTCAAAATTATCACGATATTTTCGGTTGATTACAAATCCCGCTTTTTTAATAGGACATAAGAAAAATAGATAAAAATGGAGGTCCAAACGAGCACGATGAGGATTTGCCAAAAATGTACGGAATAATCTATTTGAAAATCATCCCCCAATTGTTTCACTGTGGATTTAACCATATTCAAGCGGGTAAGTGGTAAGCTGATTAATTCTCCCATGGATTCCAGCGGAAAGAAAGCCACAATTTTGTCGGCGAGATCGTTGTTACTCATCGTTGCACGGAGTACCATGTGTACAATTCCTTCAAAAATCCACCATACGGCCAAAAAACCCAACGCAAAGGCAGAGCGTTTCAGCAACATGCTTAAAAACAGACAAAAAGAGAAAAATCCCAGCAATTTTACGAAATAGGCCACCAAATATTCTAACTCCGAAAAGATAATAGCGATTTCGGTGTAGTTGGAAAAAATCAAACCCAAAATTAGGGATACCACAAAGAGAAAAAAAGTGGAGATGAGCGAGAAAACCACCACCATATAAAACTTGGAAAGGATAAACTCCTTTTTGCTCATCCCGTCGATAAGGTTCTGTTTGAGGGTACGGTTGGAATATTCATTGGAAATCATGGAAACAATTACCACTGCCAAAAAAATCTTCAACAACGCAGCAAAATAACTGTTGAAATGCCAGATATACGGAAAGTTGAAAATTCCTAAATCCGCCACTTGAATTTCTTCTCCCGCAAACTTAAACTCGATGGAAGCGATTAAAGCCAAAAAAGTGATGAGCACAAAGTAGATGATGGTCAACACTTTTGCCGACCGATTGTATCGTAGTTTGTGAAATTCTATAGTGAGGAGACGTAACATGAATGAATTTTTATGCTTGGGTGAGGGTATTGGTCAATTGGAGGAATTGTTCTTCCAGACTTTCTTTTCGCTTTACGAGATGCGAAAGAAAAATCCCTTCTTTTGCCAGGTGTTGATTGAGTTTGGAAGCTTCCATGGGTTCGGCCAAAATCACTTTTATAATCCCATTTTCCAGCTTGCTGATTTTTTGAAAAGCAGGGTCTTTTTCAAGAAAGTTCATCAAGGCTTGGTCATTGTCCGCTTTAAGCTCAAAAAATCCATGGCTGGCATGCATTTCGTCCACCGTTCCGGAATAGAGTTTTTCACCTTTGCGAAGAATAACCACATGAGAACAGACTTTTTCCACTTCGTCCAAAAGATGCGAGGCCAACAAAATGGTAGTTCCGCCCGCTGCAATTTTTTTTATAATTTCGCGAACTTGATGGATTCCCTGAGGATCGAGACCATTTGTAGGCTCGTCTAAAATAAGGATTTCCGGGTCGTTGAGTAGGGCAGAAGCAATCGCCAATCGTTGCTTCATTCCCAAAGAAAAAGTACTGAATTTACTGTCTTTGCGTTCCAATAATCCCACCACTTCCAGCTTTTCCTCGATTTTATCGGGAGAAATATCTTTGATTTTACAAACCAGCTTTAAGTTTTGTTTAGCGGTCATGTAAGGATAAAAATTCGGCCTCTCAATGATGGCTCCAACTTTTTTTAGCGCTTCGTGAGTATCGGTTTTTCCATCGAACCACTGAAAGTTACCGCTGGTTTTGTTCACCACATTCAAGACCATTCCCAAAGTGGTGGATTTTCCACTTCCATTAGGTCCTAAAATACCGTAAACATTTCCTTTTTGTATATCAAACGACAAATCTTTCACTGCGGTTAGAAGGCCAAAACGCTTGGTGAGCTTGTCTATGTGGAGAATAGTTTCCAAAATATAGGCTTGGTTTTTTTGATATGACGGTTTTAAACCTGCTTTGTTACAGGTGTTTTTATAAAAAACGAATTAAATAAAGAACCATTGCGTTCAAATTTTCTATGATTTTAAGGAGAACTCTTCAATCAGTTTGCGGTTTACTTCATGTTTTCCTTCAAAAGGAATTATTTTTAAATTTTTACCAAAAAGGGACTTTGCCCGAGTGGTTTCTGATTCAATCCGATCATCGGTGAGATATTCGTCATCTTTTCCATATACCAAATAGACGTTGGTGGTTTTTAAATGTATCAAATCATTGGTTTTTAGTTCTTTGGGAATGCCGCCGGAATGAATTATTAACACATCGGGTGCAATTTTTCGGGAAGCTATCCAGCGTATAACTACCGAAACTCCTTGTGAATATCCCAAAAATATTTTCTTTTTCTCTTTCGGAATATTTTCTGCATCCCAAACCGCATCCAAATAAGCCAATACGTTTTTGGTGTCTTCAGTAGTATTTTCCCGTGTCAACCAACTAGCACCCACATATTTAAAATCTTTTCCCTGATAATATTTCGAAGGAGCTTGCGGCGAAATGATGTAGTTTTCTTTTTTGTCTAAATGATCAAAATATCGAATAAAATACCTACTCAGATATCCTAATCCGTGGCATGCAAACCAAATATTTTTCGTGTCGGAAGTCAATTCATTTAAGCTTGAATACGAATTTGAAACTTGGAAACTCACCCGTTTTTCGGAAGACGACATGTCGAAGGGAATTTATATTTTTACAAAGAAAATGATTACCACTCTAAAAATGAGTTTTAATCAAAAAAAAATGACTAAAAATGTCTAACGAAAAAGTGATAAAAGCTGCCAACCGCGCATGCAAAAATACGTTGATGGAAACTCTCGGAATTGAGTTTACAGAAATTGGAGAAGATTATGTGATTGCGCGCATGCCCGTCACCACAGCACATCATCAGCCCGATGGAGTTTTACACGGGGGAGCCAGTGTAGCGCTGGCAGAAAGTGTGGGCAGTATGGCCAGTTTTATCTTTCTGGATGAAAAGGATTTTTTTATCCGGGGAATAGAAATTTCTGCCAACCACGTCAAAAGCGTAACCGGTGGTTTTGTGTTTGCCAAGGCTCAGTTTTTGCATAAAGGGCGTACTACGCAATTGTGGGATATAAAAATTAGGGATGAGGAGGAAAACCTGGTTTCAGCAGTAAAACTGACGACGATTTCCCTGCCGAAAAAAAATAAGAAACAGTGAGTTTTCTATCTTCTCTACCTATTATAAATGATAAAAATTGATACAAGAACTAACTGCTCAATATAAAAAAGCCCTGCCTTTTGTCGCTTATCGAAAACCGGGAAACACAAGGGTTCACATACTGCTTCAGAAGGAAAAAACCAGTTTTCAAACGACTGATTTCACCGAAAAAGGCTTTGTTTTTGCTCCTTTCGACCTTAAAAACCCTGCTTATTATATTCCGTGGAGAAAAGCGGATTTACTGGTTTTACCTTTTCAAAATGACAGTTCGGACATAAACTTTTTTTTCGAAGAAAAAATTCGGGAAGAAGAAAAAAAAGAGCATCTTCGGTTGGTGAAGAAAGGAATCGAAACTATCCAAAACGGAGGTTTTCAAAAAACGGTGATTTCCCGAAAACAAGAGGTGAAAATAACTGCAGAAAATCCTTTATTGATTTTTAAGATGCTCTTGAAAAAATATTCTACAGCATTTTGCTATTGCTGGTTTCATCCCCAAACCGGCTTGTGGATGGGGGCTACGCCGGAAGGTTTAATGAATGTAGAGGCAGGTTTTTTAAAAACCATGGCGCTTGCGGGAACTCAAAAATACAGGGGAACTCTTGATGTTTCCTGGGGTGAAAAAGAAAAAGAAGAACAAGAAATGGTCACGCGGTTTATTCTTTCTACGCTGAAAGACAAACTCGAAAATCCCGAAATTTCCGAAGTGGAAAGCTTTCGTGCCGGAAAACTTTTGCATTTAAAAACTGCGATTTCAGGAAAGCTTGCCCACCCGAATTTAAAAGAAATCATTTGTGGCTTACATCCTACGCCGGCCGTGTGTGGGTTGCCAAAAGAAGCAGCAAAAAACTTTATCTTGCAAAATGAAAATTACGACCGCAGCTTTTATACCGGATTTTTAGGAGAACTGAACGGATATGAAAAAACCGATTTGTATGTCAATTTGCGTTGCATGAAAGTCGAGGCTCAAAAAGCGGTCTTGTTTGTCGGAGGAGGAATCACAAAAGACAGTAATCCGGAAGCCGAATGGGAAGAAACCATTCATAAAGCCGGAACGATGTTGGAGGTTTTGGGAAAAATCTGAAAATTTGATTTTTTATCCCTTATTATTCTCATGCAAAAATATCTTCTTCCCAACGGATTTAAAGAATATCCTAATCTGATTTCAAAAGGCGGGAATTAGTGTAAATTTGCGCCTATGAGTCAAGTATTTTCTTCAATATCTCTCGCCCAAAATCTTGTGGAGCTTTGTGTTTCCAAAGGAATTTATGAGGTGGTGATTTCCCCCGGTTCGCGTTGTGCGCCTCTGGTCATCGGATTTTCAAATCATCCCAAAATACATGCACATAGTATTGTGGATGAACGTTCTGCAGCTTTTTTTGCCTTGGGAATGGCGCAACAAACGCGAAAACCCGTGGTGTTGATTTGTACTTCGGGTTCTGCTCTACTCAATTATTATCCGGCCATAGCCGAAGCTTTTTACAGCGATATTCCCTTGGTGGTGATTTCCGCAGACCGCCCGGAACATTTGATTGATATCGGCGATGGACAAACCATCCGACAACCCAATGTTTTCCAAAATCATATTCTCTACAGTGCGAATTTAAAAAATGGTTCGGGTAACGAAATGACTGAAAAAGAGCGGATTTTTAATGAGTTGGAAATCAATTCGGCCTTGAATATTTGTTTTGAACAAAACGGACCGGTGCACTTGAATGCACCATTTGACGAGCCGCTATATCAGACCATGGATAAGATTTTGCACCCAATGGAAGACAAGCCATTGAAAAAAAATTCTTCTAAAAAGCCTTTTGAAGGTTTAGAGGAATTTGTTGAAGCCTGGAATGCTGCTGAACGAAAAATGTTGCTTGTAGGAGTGAATTTTCCTGACGAAATCGATGAAGAATATTTACAATTTTTTGGCAATGACAGCTCGATTCTGGTTTTTACCGAAACCACTTCCAACCTGCATCATCCCAATTTTTTCCCGAATATCGACACCATAATCGCGCCGATTGAAAAAGAACAAAACCCTGACGAGTTATTTAAAAAATTACAACCGGAAGTTCTCCTCACCTTCGGAGGAATGGTGGTTTCGAAAAAAATAAAAGCTTTTTTACGAAAATATCCGCCCAAGCAGCATTTCCATGTGGATTCGAAAAAAGCCTATGACACTTTTTTTATTTTAAGTCGTCATTTTAAATCCAATGCAAATAAATTTTTTTTGGAAGTTATCCCTAAATTAAAAAAAAGAGAAAGCTTTTACCGGCCCTATTGGGATAAAATAAAACGCGACCGACAAGAAAAGCGAAGAGAATATCTTCAAAGGATTCCTTTTTCGGATTTTAAGGTTTTTGATGTATTGCTGAAAAATATCCCTGACGGGGAAATGCTTCAAATCGGAAATAGTTCCGCGATCAGGTATGCTCAACTTTTTGAGACCCAAGCTTCAGTTTCCGTTTTTTGCAACCGGGGTACGAGTGGAATCGACGGATCGGTTTCCACGGCTGTGGGAGCAGCCATAGCTACAAAAAAGTCAACCACATTGATTACGGGGGATTTGGGATTTCTCTACGACAGTAATGCTTTGTGGAACAACAATCTTCCTGAGAATTTTAAAATACTCATTATCAACAATTTTGGTGGCGGAATTTTTAGAATTTTACCGGGAAATAAAGAAGGAAAATATTTTGATTTTCTGGAAACCCCTCATGATTTTACGGCTGAACATTTGGCCAAAATGTACGGTTTTGGGTATCAAAAAGCTGCCGATGAAAGTCAACTTGTGGCTGCGTTAAAAAAAATATATTCTACCAAAGAAAACCAAATATTAGAAATTTTTACCCCACGAACGATCAATGACGAAGTTTTGTTGGGTTATTTTGATTTTTTAAAATAGATCGACCACAAAAAAAATTGATTATCCACCAAAAGGCAAAACTTTGATTCAAATAGGAAAATATCACAACTTAATCATCGCACGTGAAGCCCCTCCGGGACTTTACTTGAGGGATTCTGAGGAAAATGAAGTTTTACTCCCCAATAAATATATCCCTGAAAATTTTGCTCTCGGCGATGAAATCGAGGTTTTTGTTTATCTGGATCACGAAGAACGTCCTGTGGCAACGACCTTGAAACCTTTCGTGAAATTAGATGAATTCGCGTATTTACGCTGTGTGGAAACCACAGAAATCGGGGCTTTTTTGGATTGGGGATTAGAAAAACACCTGTTTGCTCCTTTCCGCGAGCAAGTACAAAAAATGAAAGCAGGGGAGTGGTATTTGATTTTTTGTTATTTGGATTTAGACACCGATCGCCTTGTTGCTTCCAGTAAAATAGATGCTTTTTTAGACAACTCGGAATTAACTGTAGAGGCGTATGAGAAAGTAAATATTATCGTGTCCAATCAAACTGATTTAGGGTTTAATGTGATTGTAAACGGTTTGCACAGAGGATTGATTTATAAAGATGATGTTTTTCAAAAACTTCACCCCGGCGACAAACTCGAGGCTTATGTGAAAAAAACCCGTCCCGATGGAAAAATAGATATCACATTGCAACGACCGGGTTACCGCAGCATAGAGCCCAATGCACAACGGATATTAACTGCGCTTGAACTTAACGATGGGTTTTTGCCACTGCACGACAAATCCACTCCCGAGGAGATTCACGACCGCCTGCAAATGAGTAAAAAAAGTTTCAAAAAAGCAGTAGGTGTTTTATACAAAAAGAGACTGGTGGAGCTGGAAGAAAAAGGCATCCGGCTAAAATAG
>CAYPGZ010000089.1:0-6971 GCA_964410335.1 uncultured Flavobacteriaceae bacterium
GGCAAATAATATTTTCCGAGATAGGAAGCATTCAAATCAATTTTGAAAACCCGAGTCTCTCCGGCTTCCATATCAAAATAAAAATTAACTCGATCATCACGAATGTCGATATACCGTGCATCGCCCTGCACACCTCCTTCCAAAGCAGTAAAGCTGGTGTTCACGATTTCCCATCCCCCGGGGAAAATCTGGGTGAGGGCAATATTTTGAATTTCATCCGGGGAAGTATTGGTCAGACTGATTTTTGCCGTAATTCCTGTCCCCTGGTGCAAGCTGGAAATATCGATGGGATTGTTTCCTCCATCTAAAAAAATTGTATTTACCTCCAAGTTGCGTTTCAAAGCAAGTTCTTTTCCTAACGGAAGTTTTCCTGATTGCGAGAGAGTTACATAAACAGTGTTGTCCTTTTTGTTGGAAATGGAAACTTTATTGCTGCCCATATTCAGGGGGATTCCCCGCATGGCTAAAGCGTGTTCTGTTTTTAGGGTAGTTGGTGATAAATTAGTTGAAGAGGTATATTGCAGTTCCATGGATTTTCCTCCGTTTTTTTCCACCATTTTAGATATCGCCAGCAAAGCATACGCTGTTTCCTGCGTACTGTACCACGAATCAGAAGACAAATTTTTGGCAATCGAAACGGCCAAATCTCGTTGTTTAGGGTCTTCCAAAAGTACCATAGTTTCCAGGGCCATTGCCCGGTTTCGGAATGGCGAGCCATAAGTGTAATAATCTGATTTTCTCGGTTCGAAATGAATGTTGGCGGTATTGGCGATTTCTTGTGCAATATCTTTTTTCCCCGTTAAGGCGTAAGCTGCTGCTAATCGCCATTTTGCATCATTACTCAAATCTTCGGATTTGCGTAAACGATTCATCGCTGCAAGTTCGGCGTGTCCTGCCAAAGCAAGTGTATATAACCTATAGGCTTGCAGCAAACTGGTATTGTAGGGACGGCTGTTTGCGCGCCATTGTCGAGAAGCTTTTTTTTGGAAGGAAATCCAATTATCCATAAAAGTTAAGGGTAAGGAATAGCCTTTTCGACCGGATTCGAGCATAAAATGTCCTACGTAATTTGAGCTCCATTCATCAGCTTCAGGATCTCCGGGCCAGTACGCAAGTCCGCCGTTAGGAAGTTGTAATCTTCCGATTTTTTCGATGGCTATTTTTATATTTTCCTCAATTTCTTGTTTTTTGGAAAAGCTAAGGTCAAAAATATTAGATAGGAAGAGCTGTGGGAAAGCCCCGGAGGTGATTTGTTCCACACAACCGTGGGGATAGCGAATCAAAAAGTCCAATCGATTTTCGAAATCCATTGGAGGAAGTGTGGAAAAAACGAGTTTGGCTTCGTTGCTTCCCGCAATACCAAATGTTTTAAAGGAAATTTCCTGAGATTCATTACCCGAAAGGGTATAAAGACTTGATTTTCTTGAAATTGGATTGGGGTTTTCCACATCGATTTCGGTCTCATATCTGGAACTTTCGCCACTTCCTTTTGCGGAAACTTCAATTTTTTCGACTCCTTTTCCGGCGAGAACCTCAAATTTAAAATTGACGTTTTTTTCTTCCGAACCCTTAAAGGACACTGTTTTGGTGGTGCCTTCCAAAGGTTTAAGCCCCGAACTGGTTTTTACCTGAATGTCAACATTTTTCACTTGATTTTCCATGACAAAAACCGTCACGGGTATAGTCACTATTTCGCCGGGAGATAATTTTCGCGGAATTGAAGCTAACACCATCAAAGGCGTTCGCACAGGGGTTGTTTTTTCTGCATTTCCGTATGCACTTTTAAGATTATCTCCGGCCACAACCATGGTTCGTACTGACCCGATATAGTTGGGTAAAGTGATTTGATGTGTATTTTTTTCACCGGCTTTCAGGTCAAAAGGACCGAGAAATTTCACTACCGGTTTAAACCGTTCAGCTTTGCGATTTTTTGCTCCTGCAGCGACATCACCTCCTCCGATTGCATAAATATTGTCCACACTTCCGGAATAGGCTCCAATAATATAATCATAAATATCAAAAGTCTTTACACCTAAAGCCTCCCGGGAGTAAAAAGCCTCATGGATTTTTGGGGTTTCAAACCGGGTGAGATCCAAAAGCCCTTCATCTACAACTGCTACGGTGTATGTCATTTTTTTGCCTTTTTCTTCTGAAACATTTAAAGAAAAAGTTTTTTCCGGTCTCAACACCTCGGGCATTTCTATCGTTGGGTGCAATTTTGTTGCCGGGTTTTCCACCAAGATAGGCACAACTCCATACAAGCGTACCGGAAGATCGTTTTTTACCAATTCATGAGGTTGGATTAGAGAAATATTCGCATACACGTTTGGAGCCATTTCTTCGGTAAGTTGAATCCCGATTTTGGTTTCACCTTTCTCGGTTTCCACCCATTGTGTAGAAAGGACTTCAGTTCCGTTTTCCACACTGATCAGGGCATGGCCTCCTTTGCCGGAAGGGAAAGTGATGTGGGCGGTTTCCCCGATTTTATACGCTTCTTTATCCGCAGAAAAAATCAACATTTTTGCCGCTTCGGGATTGCTTTCCGAGGGGCGTTTCCACCAATCTTTATAGAAATAAGCTACTCGACCGGAGGCATGTCCTGATTGCTCATCCAGCACACGAATCAGGTAGCGCCCTCGCTTTTCGTCGGGAATATTGACCGTGAAATTGGATTTTCCCGTGCGGTCTGTCGTTAACTGAAAAGTTTGAAAAGGGGTGTAGGTTGTGGCATTTTCATATCGGGAAAGATTGTCGGAACCGCGATTCCACCACCAACGCCATTCAATTTGAAAAAGTTCTACTTTTATGTTACGGTTTCCTGAAATATTTCCGGCGGCATCCACAGAAATCACCTCAAAAACAACATCCTCGCCCGTATGATAGGAACCATAGCGATGAGCTTCAGGGGAATGCAAACCCACAAAATAAGGGAATGGTGCTATTTTTTTGGAAATTACATCCATCGAAAAACCACCACCCCCTTCAAAAACCTTGGTTAAAAATGTGGCATCCAACATGCCGGGGGCTTTTGTGCTTAGGTTTATTTTTTTGGAAAAAGAAAGCGAACCCGTAGCCGAAAGCTGAGCCGAATCGAGAATGCTGATTGTAGTCTCCTGAAAAGAACGCACGGGATCAGAGAAATTGTAAGTTTTAAAATTTTCGAAAGCCTCCCGGGTTGGCGTTAAGGTAGCTTCAATTTCAATATTCAGATTCCGTGCCGGTGCGCCGTGAAGCCAGTTTACTTGTGCTGTTCCATGAATAGGTTCATCGGTTGATAGGATTCTATCCTGAAAATCTAAATTTATTTTTAACCGATTTGGTTTAACCGTTGCAACGTGCAATGATTTTTCAAATTGCGCGCCCCCCACACTCACCGTGGCATGCCAGGATCCTGTTGGATCAGTGGGATGCGTGGGGATGGGGAAATAATAAAAGCCTTTTTTTGACCGCGCATTTCCATGAGAAGAGTTGTTGGTCAAAATGTCGCGGTGCACTAAACGTCCTCGGGCATCGGTTACTTCCAATTTTACGGGATGTCCTTCAGGCAGTAGATTCGTTCGGTCGTTTAAAGCAAAAGTCAAATGAATGGTGTCTCCCGGACGATGCACACCGCGCTCAGTATAGAGAAAACCCTTCAGTCCTTGTTGGAGTCTTTTTCCGTCAATATCAAAATTGCTCATTGAAAGTGCATCGCCGTCTTCCAATTCTGCGTAGGCATAGTTTTTTCCTTTTTGAGCAATGGCAAAAGCGATATTTCTTTCACTATCAAAAAGTGCTAAGCCATTATTTTCGCTGGTGATTTCAGCAATCAGCCGTTGTTGATAATCAAAAAGTTTTATGTGAACTCCTCCTTCGGGTTTTGCGGTGAGTATATTGGTAGTGGCAAAACGATAAGAATTATTGCTGCCTTCTTTTACAATTAAACCGAGATTTGAACCCAAAATATTGGTTGTTACTACACGATCATCATTATAATAAGCATTATGACAGGGATTGTCACGTTCGCGCCAGTTGTAGTCATAAGTTCTCCAATTATATATTTCATTGTCCCAAAATCGACGTTCCCGCAATTCTTCTTCACTAATTCCAACCTCATCATATTCCTTAAAAATCAAGTCTTTATCGATATTTTGTGAAGAATTGTTTTCACAAGGATAGTTGGAATATTCTTTTTTAAAACTTATTTCTACACGATATAAAGCGCCCGGATCTGCTTTAAAAAACTTGGAAAGATCGATGCCATAAGCCTTCCACTGCCCGGAATTATTTTCCAAACTGATAGTTTTTTTGGCAATTCGTCGGCCCACGCGATTCAGATGATAGGTGCTGATATTGCCTAAACTGCCCGATTGTAAAAATTGAAGAATATTATTTTCATATATTTTTATAACGCGCACATCTACTTTTTCTAAGTTCACCGCTTTAAAATAAATTGGAGTAGAGGCCGAAACTGGAAGTATAACCCCTTTTGAAATCAGTTCCACAGCGGGTTTCAATTGTTCGAAAGAAATCATTTCGGAAAAAGTTTCTTTCAATTGATAACCATAATTATTTTGGATTCCTGGAAAAATATTCACTCTCAAATTTCCCACAACCGGAGCAGTAGGATAAACATGCAAGAGATTCCCGTCCACCTCAAAACGTAAATTTTCTGTGTTTTCGATGCTAATCAATCCTGAAAAATCCTGAGTTTCCAGTAAAGGATCTGAAAAATTGATGGCCAAAGAAGCTTGAGGAGAAACCGAACTTTCCATATCGACCACCGTAAAATTATTTTTACCGGGAATTTTTACCGTGTTTTTTCCTTTGCTTTTCGCATTGATGGATTTTCCATTCCATTCGATAAGAATCTGAGAATCATAGATGTGTCGGGAAATACTATCTATCCTAAAACGAAAAAAATTAGCATACTCTTCTTGTTCCTCCCATTGAATAGAGAGGGGGGTTTTTTGTTGACTTGCTGAAATTAATTTTTTGGCATTTTCCGGCAATACTACATCAGATGTTTCCACAATACCGGTGAGATATTGCCAAGATTTATCATAGGATTGAAGTGCACCCAATTGAATTTTGAAATTGGGCTCGATGGTTTTAAAAACAAAAGTGTAGTTTTCATATTCTTTATCAATATCCTCATAAAGCTCGTCCAGCTTTAGTGTTACGGCATATTCAGTGCCGGGTTTGAGATATTCTTTGGGTTGAAAAATCAGTAAATTCGAATTTTTTATATTGAGTTTTCCTTCAATTTTAGGCCTGATTTTGATATAATCAGCGGGGATTTCTTCTTCCGTGTCAAAGCTTTCCACCGGTGTTGCCAGACCAATCTTTATGGGTTCGGCGATGGAAGATTCACCCGTGGTGTGATAACTGATGTATTTTTTAAATTTAAAAAGATTGTCTGTTTTTGCGACTTTATCATTTTCACCGCAGGAGAATATAAAAAGTGGAAGAAGCAGCAGTAGGAATAAACGGGTTTTCATGATAGATAGGTTTGACGATAAACTTAACAATTATCTTTTTATAACACAAGAAAGAATTTTCCTTTTTCATATCGATAATAAGTTGAAAACCCCATTTGTCTGCTTTAAAAAATGAAAATAAAAAACTTTGTTTCTGAAGTTTGTTATGGAAAAAAATTCTTATTTTTGCCCCCGCTTTGCCATAAAAATACCTTGGTGGCGGAACTGGTAGACGCGCTGGATTCAAAATCCAGTTTCTTCGGAAGTGCGGGTTCGATTCCCGCCCAAGGTACAGTCTAAAAGACCTCCTGAAAACCCTTGTTATTGCAAGGGTTTTTTTAATTTTATAGGTGTACTTAGTAAAATATTTTTTCGGGAGAATTATTTCAAAAAAATATCTTTCTTCTCATCAAAAACAATCAGCTTCCTATTTTTCCTTTCACTCTTGTTTTTGATTTTCTCGGATTGTTTTCATTTTCGTAACTTGGCCAAAAATCCTATCTGAATGAAAACCATTTCCAAATTCCTTATGGGTTTAGGGGTGATGCTTGTTTACGCCTGTGCTTCTGATTCGAAAAACCAAACTGCCGACATACATAAGAAAGAGTTTGATAATCCGCTTCTCAAAGAATGGACGGGGCCCTATGGAGGAGTTCCGGCTTTTGATAAAATGGATTTGACAAATCTTGAAGAGGCAATTGAAACGGGAATACAGCTTCATTTGGAAGAAATAGAATCCATTGCAAACCGAGAAGAGCCCCCCACTTTTGAAAATACAATCCTCGAAATGGAAAAATCAGGGGAGCCGCTCAAACGTGCTTTTGCTTATTATGGAATTTGGAGTAGCAACCTCTCTTCCCCTGAATTTCAAGAAATCCAAGAAAGACTTGCGCCTAAAATTTCTGAATATTCCTCAAAAATTACCCAAAATGAAAAGTTGTTTAAACGCATAAAAAGCGTTCACGAAAACAAATCAACATTGGATTCTTCTCAAAGCCGAGTAGTGGATTTAATTTATCAGGACTTTGTGCTAGAAGGGGCTAATCTTAATAAAGAAGCAAAAAAAAGATACGCCACCATCAATGAAAAACTCTCTCGGCTTTACACACGTTTTTCCAATAATGTGCTGGCGGATGAAAAAAATTATGTGGTTTATTTGAATGAAAACCAATTGGGAGGTTTGCCCGAATCTTATCTCAAATCTGCTGCAAAAGCTGCCTCAGAACGTGGACATGAGGGAGAATATGCGGTTTTGAATACGCGCTCTTCCATGGATCCTTTTTTAACCTATTCTACCGAGCGGGATTTGCGGGAAAAAGTCTGGAGAAACTATTATGCTCGAGGAGATAATGATGATGAATATGACAATAAAAAAATCATCATGGAGATATTGGAACTTCGTGATAAAAGGGTAAGATTACTCAACTTTGAAAATTATGCCCAATGGCGTCTTCAGAATCGTATGGCCAAAAATCCCGAAAACGCCATGGATTTGATGAAAAAAGTCTGGCC
>CAYPGZ010000090.1:0-6856 GCA_964410335.1 uncultured Flavobacteriaceae bacterium
ATAGTATAAGGGCCGCCAACTATATTTGGATCATTATTTATGTTCGGTAAAAAATCAATTGTCGGATCATTTAATAAAGAATGTGCGCCAATCAGATCTTGAACCACGAAATTTCTGTTTTAGACTATTTGAATAAATCCAATCTTTCCTGTTTGATTTGTAATCCCATTGATAAAATTGTAATATTCAGTGGTTTCCTCAAGCCCAACCCAACTACATGCTTCTGCAGTCTTTTTTCCTTGGCTAGTTTCAATTATGGTTAATAATTGTTTAGGATGGTGTAAAATATAAAAAATATTTTATAAACCGCGTTTTTTTGAAAAAAAGCCTCTCACGATCATGAAAGGCTTTAGCAAAGGGAAGAATATTTTATGATTTTAATGATCCGGTTCTTCTTTATTTTTCTAGGAAAGGATCTCCGCTCCGGCTCGATTTCAGAATTTAAAATAATAATCTCCGGCAATAAAAAAACCCTCCGGGCGGAGGGTTTCTAATTATTTTTTTGGTTAATGATTCAGCTCTTCCTCATTTTCTTGCAAAGGAACATTCTGCGGTACATAATCTTGTCCGGGGATCACGTAGTCGGTTTCATTCTCATTCAGTTTGCTGTAATCATAAGGCCAACGATAAACCGAAGGAATTGGACCTGGCCAGTTGCCGTGAATATGCTCTACGGGTGCTGTCCATTCCAGCGTGGTAGAGTTCCATGGGTTTTGCTCGGCGCGTTTGCCAAAGAAAATAGAATGGATAAAGTTATAGACAAAAACCAGTTGAATTAAAGCGGTGATGATGGCAAAAACAGAAATCAAAACGTTTACATCGGCCATATCATCAAAATAGGGGAAGCTGGTGTTGTCATAGTATCTTCTTGGAAGCCCTGCAATTCCGATAAAGTGCATGGGAAAGAACACCCCATAAGCACCAATCAGAGTAACCCAAAAATGGATAAAGCCGAGGTTTTTGTTCATCATACGGCCAAACATTTTTGGGAACCAGTGATAAACTCCTGCAAAAAAACCATAGAGTGCCGAAATACCCATTACCAAATGGAAGTGAGCAATCACAAAATAAGTATCATGCACATTAATGTCCAGGGTGCTGTCTCCCACAATTATTCCGGTCAACCCTCCGGTAATAAAAGTAGAGACAAAACCAATAGAGAACAACATGGCGGGGTTCATCTGCAAATTTCCTCTCCATAAAGTAGTAATCCAGTTAAAAGCTTTTACGGCAGAAGGAATGGCGATCAACAGGGTTGTAAAAGTAAATACGGATCCCAAAAACGGGTTCATTCCGGAAACGAACATGTGGTGTCCCCAAACAATTGTTGAAAGGAATGCAATTGCCAAAATGGAAGCCACCATCGCACGATATCCAAAAATGGGTTTTCGGGCGTTTGTTGAAATAATTTCAGAAACGAGTCCCATTGCGGGAAGGATAACGATATATACTTCCGGATGTCCAAGAAACCAGAATAAGTGTTCAAACAAAACAGGAGATCCGCCTTGATGAGCAAGAACTTCTCCTTGAATATAGATGTCGCTCAGGAAGAATGACGTTCCGAAACTACGATCCATAATCAACATTAAAGCAGCGGAAAACAGTACCGGGAAAGAAACTACTCCAATGATTGCGGTAACAAAAAGCGCCCATACCGTTAAAGGCAAGCGTGTCATGGACATTCCTTTTGTACGCAGGTTAATAACGGTAACAATATAGTTAAGCGACCCCAAAAGGGATTGCGCGATAAAAATTGCCATCGAAATTAACCAAAGGGTCATTCCTGTTCCGGAACCGGGAATGGCTTGCGGCAGAGCACTCAATGGAGGATAAATGGTCCATCCCGAAGATGCAGGTCCTCCTTCCACAAAAAGGGAAGAAATCATAATCACACTGGAGGTAAAGAAAATCCAGTAAGAAAGCATGTTAAGGAAACCGGATGCCATATCGCGAGCCCCGATTTGCAGTGGGATTAAAAGGTTACTGAAAGTTCCACTCAATCCTGCGGTCAATACAAAAAAGACCATGATAGTTCCGTGAATGGTCAC
The DNA here is from genome assembly GCA_964410335.1 of uncultured Flavobacteriaceae bacterium. GTDB lineage: Bacteria > Bacteroidota > Bacteroidia > Flavobacteriales > Flavobacteriaceae > DASSWG01. The sequence goes on from CAYPGZ010000090.1 coordinate 2,049, forward strand.
CAAAGCCAAGTATGCATCAGGAGTCATCACCCCGTCCGGCGCCATATCGCCCAAAAGGAATTCAAAAATCCAAAAGGATTCCCCCGGCCAGGCCAGTTGCATACGGAAAAGTACGGACATTAATATTCCGATACTTCCCATAATAAGCCCTGTAATGAGGAATTGCTTCGAAATCATCTTGTGGTCTTGGCTAAAGATGTATTTCGTAATAAAACTTTGCTTATGATGATGCACGTGCTCTTCGTGGTGATCGTCGTGTGCCGGTGCTGCTGCTATTGCTGACATATTCGCTTTGCGTTAAACGTTATATGTTATAAATATTAATTTTTATTTTGGGATGGGTATTTCTTTTGAATCCCTGTTTATTCTCCCAAATCTTCTTTCATCGTTTTCTTTTCGGACAACCAAGCCTCGTATTCCTCTTCGCTTTCTACTATTATTTTCATTTGCATGTTGTAGTGCGAAATTCCACAAATCTTATTACAGAGGAGGAAGTATTCAAATTCGTAAGGATCTAAAGGCATTTCCCCTTCGGCCACTAATGCTTTGCTGTTTTCGCGACGGATTTCGTTAACCTGCCGAACGTGTTCCCGCATATAATCGCTGTTTCTCATCTCTTCTGAAGTGATGGTGGGGGTAAATCCAAATTGGGTAATCATTCCCGGGACTACGTTCATTTGTGCTCTAAAAAATGGCATAAAAGCCGAGTGAAGCACGTCTTGTGAACGCATTTTAAAAATAACAGGACGATTTACCGGGAGGTGCAATTCGGTAGTCACTATATCGTCAGCGGCATACGGATCGCTCATATCTACACCCAGGATATTTTTACCTTCGATAAAACGCACGTTGGCTTTTCCAAGTACGCCATCTTCTCCGGGATATCGGGCGTTCCAACTAAACTGCTTTGCATAAAGTTCGATCACCAGGGTGTCTTCATTTTCTTCGACATTCATGATTGCCGACCAGGTGAACAAACCGTAGATAATCAAACCTGCCAATACAATTACAGGGATGATGGTCCAGATGAATTCCAGTTTGTCATTATCGGCATAAAATAAGGCTCTTTTTCCTTTTTTTCCTTTGTATTTATAGGCAAACCAGTGCAACAAACCTTGAGTAATCATTTGTACAAATATGATTATCCCAAGCGAAACGAACATCAGCGTATCGAATTCTGAGCCGTGTTCGGATGCAGCTTCCGGGAGATAGAATTCACTGTATTCCCAAAAGCAATAAAACATCCCCAGATAAAACACAACCATAAACCAGAACATAAACAGACCTTGTTTGTGGTTGTCGTTATCGTTGGCCACTTGTGATGAATCGCCGTTGGCTGGTCGGGACAGTTTATAGATTTTTGACAGTTGCCAAACTGTGATTCCCAAAAGAGCTATGACAATTATAATTAAGAATGCAGTCATTTTAATTGATCGTTACTGAGTTACTGAGGTTGCCTGATACACACAGGTTATTGATTTAAAACTAAACGCTTTTTAATAATGATAATTTTCACTTTCTTTAATAAACGGATCGCCTTTAGGGTGCAGGGGTGATTTTGCCAAACCATTGCCCACGAACAAAATAAATAAACCAAGAAAAAGGGATATGGCGGCGATTTCGGGAATTCCGAAGCCCCAATTTTCTCCCACTGTGGAAGGCGTGACCAACAGGAAGATATCAATGTAATGCCCCACAAGCACTACAACACCTGTTCCGATAACAAACCATGGTACTCGTTTGAAATCAGTGTTCATCAATATCAAAATCGGGAACACAAAATTAAGTACCAACATTCCAAAAAACAAGAGGTTATATTCTTCTATACGAAGGATAAAATAGGTTACTTCCTCCGGAATATTCGCATACCATATAAGCATAAACTGAGAAAACCACAGGTATGTCCAGAAAATGCTAAATGCGAATATATATTTTGCCAAATCATGTAAATGACTGTCGTTCACCATACTCAAATATCCGGCACGTTTCAGGAAGATTACCACTAAGGCAATTGTGGTGATGGCGGTAACAAAAAGACTTGCAAAAACATACCAGGCAAAAAGGGTGCTGTACCAATGTGGTTCGAGCGACATAAAGAAATCCCATGCCATCATAGCTTCCGTTATCAGGAAGAATATCAAGAAATAAACCGAAGCTTTGAAATTTTTTTTATACGGGGTATAATCTGAAACTTCTGCCTGACGTAAGGAATTCTTTCTGACGATATATCGATAAAGATTATATCCTCCTAGATAAATCAACATGCGAATAATCAGGAAAGGCATATTGAGATAGCTGGACTTTTCTTGTAGGATTTCATCATGAGCTAGGATTTCATCGTTCCTCCAAATATAGAAATGATCTCCTGCAAATACGACAATCAGGAAAACGATTATCGAACCGGGAAGCAGATAGTTGGTTATTCCCTCCATTACACGGTATAATACCGGAGACCAACCCGCTTGTGAAACATATTGGATTGCATGAAATACCAAGGTTCCCAGCGCAATCATAAAGAAAAAGAATGCAGCTACGAGCGTTGCAGAGATGGGTCTGTTCTGCATTTGATGTAAAACATGCTCCAAGTGTTGTTGATCATGATGACCGGCATCCGCTCCAGGGGTGGATGCTGCTGCATGCTGTTGGCTATTTTCAGAAACTTGATGAGTTTGCTCTTCAGCATGGTTTTCGGTGTTGTGGCCATTGCCGTGGTGTGCTTCTTGTTCCGCAAGTATTTCCTTGACTTCCTGGGTGTCGGATGGAACGCTGAGGAAAGCAAAGGCCAATCCAACTGCACCTACCACCATCAGGATGATGGAAAACAATTTCAATTTGCCGGGTAACTTGTACATATCTTTGTTTGGTCTAAATGCGTTTATTCTTCTTCGTTTTGTGTGGTTTCCATTGCCTGTTCCTGATCGATATTTTCCGAAACATGCTGTTCATGAATGGAAAAATCAATATTGGAATCAGTTTTTTGATAAACATCCGCATCGTTTTCGTTCATTGCGGAATAGAGCATGATTGGTGCTTTAGTAAGGCTGTCTTGTTCGAAAGCTCTTTTGGGTTCTCCGTCGAGTGCTCTTTTCAAATCCATCACGTGCATGGTAATTTTCCAACGTTCCTCAGCAGTGGTTTGCACGGCATAGGAACCCATAGCGTTACGTCCAAAATAAATTACGTGATAAATACTTCCGGGGGTAAGATTTCTTCCCGGAGCGTTGTAGGCGGGGATTCCCAATATTTTTTCGCGGTCGGCTAATATTCCTTTTCCATCGCCTTTATCTCCATGGCAAACTGCACAATATATGGTATATAGCGCTTTTCCTTCGTTCACATAATCCTCGGTGTAGGGAAGAGGGTTTTGCAGATTGGCTTTTGCAGCCTGATAACCTTCTTCGCTATCTTCATAAGGATAAGGCATCCAACCTCGAGGCACGGTACCTTCCACGGGAAGCATGGCAGCGTGTCCGTCGGGGAATATCGCATATTCATTATAGGTTTCGTAAGCTTCGGAGACATACATATCCGGGAAATACTGATAGTTCCGCTCATCCGTGCTGAAGCAAGAAGTTGCGCAAACTGCTAACAACAAAACCGTGGTTTTATAGGCTAAACTCTTCATCATGGTTATTCTACTAATTTGATTTCCGATGCGCCGGTATTGTACATAAATTTTGTCAAATCATCAAGATCGTGATTGCCGACCAAAACTTCGATACAAAAATGGTCGTCAGTGGTTCTGGGGTCGGGGTTACTGGCTTTTCTAAAAGGCCAGAGTTTGCTTCTCAAATAAAAGGTGATAACCATGAAGTGACCGGCAAAAAAGACAGTCATTTCAAACATAACCACCACAAAAGAAGGCATGTTTTCCCACCAACCAAAACTTGGTTTTCCTCCGATATTTTGCGGCCAATCTTCAATCATCATATAATTGGTCATCCAAATGGCAAAGAAGAGGCCTGCAAGACCATACAGAAATGAGGTAATGGCCAGACGCGTGGGCTCAAGCCCCATGGCCTTGTCCAGACCGTGAACCGGAAAAGGGGTATAGACCTCTTCGATAGTGTAGTTTTCGGCACGTGTCTGCTTGACGGCCTGCATGAGCAAATCGTCGTCGGGATAGAGTGCCTGGATTTTTTTTGATGACATGGTTTTATTCAAAGTTTTTTTGGGTGTTGCAAAAATAGCTTTTCATTTTCTATTGAACAATGATGACTTCCTGTTTTACGGGATTTATCTTACTTGAAACACGAAGGATATAATTTCCCGGAGCGAGGTTCAGGCCTGTAAGGCTAAAAAAAACAGGAGAATCCGTACAAATAAAAACAAATGCACACACAAAAAACAATTTCTTTATGTCTTTAGTGCTCATTCTTTTATTTTTTTATATTTAAATTTACATCCCTCATCGCAAGGTAGTGGATTCGGAGTCAAAATGAGATAATTGTTTTCAAAAGAAATATCATATCCAAGAATAATAACCCCCGTTTCAGGACAATCAAATTTTAGGGTAATATTATTTCCGTTATTTAGCGAATAAGTCCCCTCTTTACAGGGATATCTATTAGAAATCACACTATTTTGCTTTGTAAAGGTATAGGTATACCCATTTTCTACTTCCGTCCACTGCCCTTGTCCGCTTACATTTCCATAAAACTCTTCCACCAATTGCCATGTTCCGATAATTGATTGATTTTCGTTGTTTTCATCATCATTATTGGAGCATGCAAGAAAAGACAATATCAAAACAAATAAAAAAATCATCCTTTTCATGGTTTCAGCTTTTTATTTCAATTTTCGGCACG
>CAYPGZ010000091.1:0-6317 GCA_964410335.1 uncultured Flavobacteriaceae bacterium
ATCGTATGGCCAAAAATCCCGAAAACGCCATGGATTTGATGAAAAAAGTCTGGCCCGCAGCTTTGGCTCGTGTAGAGGAAGAAGTGGCCGATATGCAGAGGCTTGCTGATTCGGAAAATGCCGGAATAAAAATTGAACCCTGGGACTATCGCTATTATACCGAGAAAGTGCGTCAACAGAAATATGATTTCGAATCGGATGTGGTGAAACAATATCTCCAATTGGAAAAGTTGAAAGAAGCCATGTTTTATGTCGCCCGAAAATTATTCGATTATGAATTTAAACAGGTGCCCGAAGGAAGTGTGCCCGTTTTTCATGAAGATGTAGAAGTTTGGGAAGTGATCGACAAAAATTCCAGGAAACATATAGGCTTGTGGTATTTTGACCCTTTTGCCCGAACGGGAAAACGTTCCGGGGCTTGGGCGACCACTTATCGCAGTCACACCAATATGGAAGGGAAAGAAAAAACGGTATTAGCGTCAAACAATTCCAATTTTATTAAACCCGCACCCGGAGAACCGGTTTTGATTTCTTGGGCCGATGCCGAAACTTTATTTCACGAATTTGGACATGCCTTGCATTTCTTTTCTTCCAATGTGAAATATCCCAAATTAAACGGCGGGGTGCGTGATTACACTGAATTTCAATCTCAATTATTGGAACGATGGCTCACTACAGATGTAGTCATCGACAAATTTTTGGTGCATCATGAAACAGGAGAATCCATTCCGGATGAATTGGTGAAAAAGATCAAAAAAGCTTCCACCTTTAATCAAGGATTTGCCACCACAGAATTTTTAGCCTCGGCTTTGATCGATATGATTTTGCACACCACCGAGCCGAGCCAAATCAAAAACCTTTCAAATTTCATTTCCCAAAAACTGGATTCCCTGAACATGCCCGAGGAAATTCCCATGCGCCATCGTGCCCCTCATTTCGGGCATATTTTTTCCGGCGAAGGCTATTCGGCAGGTTATTACGGTTACCTCTGGGCGGAAGTGTTAACTGCAGATGCGGCCGAAGCTTTTGCCGAAGCACCGGGAGGATTTTATGATAAGGCACTTGCTGAGAAGTTGAAAAAATATCTTTTTGCGCCGCGAAATGCCATCGATCCGGCAGAAGCTTATTTTCTTTTTCGAGGCAGTGAAGCACAAATTGATGCGTTTATGCGGCATAGGGGATTTCCGGTGGAATGATGAAATAATAATTCTGAGTTCAATATTTGAATTTATTTCTAATCATTCAGCTTCAACACAGCCATAAAAGCTTCCTGCGGGATTTCCACGTTTCCGACTTGCCGCATACGCTTTTTTCCTTTTTTCTGTTTTTCTAAAAGCTTGCGTTTTCGAGAAATGTCCCCTCCGTAACATTTTGCAGTCACATCTTTGCGGAGTGCTTTCACCGTTTCCCGAGCAATGATTTTTGCACCAATTGCAGCTTGAATCGGAATGTCGAATTGTTGTCTTGGGATAAGTTCTTTTAATTTCTCACACATTTTTTTTCCCACATCGTAGGCATTGTCCACATGCAACAGCGCAGAAAGGGCATCCACAGGATTTCCATTGAGCAACACGTCCACTTTCACCAGTTTGGAGGTTCGCATTCCGATTGGAGAATAATCAAAAGAAGCATAACCTTTGGAAACAGTTTTAAGGCGATCGTAAAAATCAAAAACAATTTCAGCTAGCGGCATGTCGAAAGTCAATTCTACACGCTCGGGAGTCAAATAAGTTTGATTTACAATCTGGCCTCTTTTTTCTATACAAAGCGACATTACGGGGCCGGTAAAGTCTGCTTTGGTGATAATACTCGCTTTAATATAAGGTTCTTCCACCCGATTTAGAATCGAGGGTTCGGGAAGATCAGAAGGATTATTTACCAAAATGGCTTCTTCCGGGTTTTTGTTGGTGAAAGCATGATAGGAAACGTTGGGAACGGTAGTAATTACCGTCATATCAAATTCACGTTCAAGACGTTCCTGTATGATTTCTAAATGCAACATTCCCAGGAATCCACAACGAAAACCAAAGCCCAAAGCAGCTGAACTTTCCGGAGTAAAAACCAGTGAGGCATCATTTAATTGGAGTTTTTCCATCGAGGCCCTCAGATCTTCATAATCTTCGGTATCCACCGGATAAATTCCGGCAAAAACCATGGGTTTTACATCCTCAAATCCCGCAACGGCTTCAGTGGTGGGATTTTTGGCGTCAGTGATGGTATCTCCCACTTTCACTTCACGAGCATCTTTGATCCCGGTAATAAGGTACCCCACATCCCCGGTTTTGATTTCATTTTTAGGGATTTGTTTCAATCGCAGATTTCCCACTTCATCGGCAAAATAATTTTTTCCGGTGGCAATAAACTTAATATGTTGTCCTTTTTTGATACTGCCATTGATGACGCGAAAATAGGTTTCTACCCCGCGAAAAGGATTATAAACCGAATCAAAAATCAGTGCACGCAAGGGAGCATCAGGTTTTCCCACCGGCGCAGGAATTCGTTCGACGATAGCCGTGAGAATATCTTCAATTCCAAGACCGGTTTTGGCGCTGGCATGAATCACATCCTCAGGATTGCATCCCAGTAAATCCACAATGTCATCTGTTACGGCTTCCACCTCAGCGCTGGGAAGGTCCACCTTGTTTAAAACCGGAATGATTTCCAGATCATTTTCCAAGGCAAGATATAAGTTTGAAATCGTTTGAGCCTGAATGCTTTGTGCAGCATCAACTACCAATAAAGCCCCTTCACATGCTGCAATGGAACGCGAAACTTCATACGAAAAATCTACGTGTCCGGGAGTGTCAATAAGGTTTAAAGTGATTTTTTGACCTTGGTGAACATAATCCATCTGAATAGCGTGCGACTTAATGGTGATACCGCGTTCGCGTTCCAAATCCATCGTGTCTAAAAGTTGCTCCTTCTTTTCACGTTCGGTGATTGTCCCGGTAAAATCCAGCAAACGGTCGGCCAAGGTACTTTTCCCGTGGTCAATATGAGCGATTATGCAAAAATTGCGAATGTGTTCCATGCTGATTTTGAAGCTAAAAACTTCGGGGGACTTCAAATAATCCCTCTTCCTATTTTTTGCAAATATAATTTTTATATAAGGATAACAGGATTTTATGTCGTTAAATTGATTTCAGGTTTTCAATCCGAAAAAATGAAAGGATTTCCCTGTGAAGAGTGATTTTTCTTTTCCCTTTTATCTGCATTCAGCTCTTTCTTCCTTATAGAATGTACAGGTTTGGATTTCAATAATTCAATCCCTTTCTCCCAATCCCCAATCTACACTTTTTGTATAAATTTGTCAAATGGCAAATGGTTTAAAAAAATCCTATGGTTTCGCATTGGTCACGGCTCTTTATGTGGCTTTTTTTCTAACAATCATCGTGGGATTATATCAATATTTTTTCCGGGAGATTTATTTCCCTTTCCTACTTGTTTTTTTAATGATATGCTTTGCCTTTTGTTTTTTTATAGTGCAATTTCGTGTGGATCATTTTATTTACCGTAAGGTGAAATCAGTTTATGACAAAGTTTCCTTGCTGGATTCGGTTTCTCTGCCCAAAACGCCTGTCACTACCGATATGGAAACCTTAATAGGGGAAGTAGAAAAATTTGCTGAAGAAAGAAAATTGGAAATTGAAACCCTGAAAATCCGTGAAAACTACCGAAAAGAATTTATGGGAAATGTTGCCCATGAGTTGAAAACTCCTCTTTTTACCGTTCAGGGCTACATTCTTACGTTGCTCGACGGAGCGATGAAAGACAAAAAAGTACGGAAAAAATACCTGAATCGGGCTCGAAAAGGAGTGGAGCGGCTGATTTATATCGTTCAAGATTTAGACATGATTACCCAACTGGAAGCCGGGAGTTTGAATTTGCATAAAGAAAATTTCAATGTAATTGAAATCGTGCAAAATGCTTTTGACCTCTTAGAAATGAAAGCTGCCAAAAAAAGCATTACTCTTACTTTTGACCTTGAATATCCGGAGCCGATAATGGTTTATGCCGATAAAGAGCGCATCCAACAAGTTGTGACCAACCTTATCGTAAATTCCATAAAATACGGCAAAAAAGACGGCACCACAGAAGTAGGTATCGAAAATCTTACGCGCAATAAACTCATTGTTCGGGTGACGGACAACGGCGAAGGAATAAAAAAAGAGCATATACCTCGTCTGTTTGAGCGTTTTTTCAGAGTGGACAAAAGCGGTTCACGCAAAGAAGGCGGCTCAGGATTGGGGCTTTCCATCGTCAAGCATATCTTGGAAGCCCACGGCGAAAAACTCTATGTGGAAAGCGAGTTTGGTGTGGGAAGCGAGTTTTCTTTTACGTTGGAAAAGCCAAAAACTTTACATACAAAGAAAAATATCGCTTAATAAACTGTCAGTAAAAACACAAAAGCTTGTTGATAAGTAATTGTATTTCAGCGGGAAAAATATCTGATATCCCATTCAATCTTACCCATTTTTAATTTCCATATTTTTGCAGGCAAACCAACAACGTGGGCCGTAAAAATAAACTGAAACGCTTTCGCGAAAACGAACAGTTTTCAAATGTAATCCAGCCTTCCCGTGAAGAAATCCTCTCGGAGAAGTTTTTGATGAAAGGCAATTGGAACCGATTTTTTTTTAAAAATGAAAATCCCATTGTCTTGGAACTCGGCTGTGGAAAAGGAGAATATTCCATCGCTTTGGCAAAAAAATTTCCCGATAAAAACTTTTTGGGAATCGACATCAAAGGAGCCCGATTTTGGCGTGGCGCAAAAACAGCTTTGGAAGAAAACCTGGGCAATGTGGGTTTTTTGCGAACACAAATCGAGCTGGTGGATTTAGTTTTTGCTGAAAACGAAATCGATGAAATCTGGATTACCTTCCCCGACCCGCAAATCAAATACAAACGCACCAAACACCGGTTGACCAACTCGAACTTCCTTCAGAAATACAAAAAAATACTCAAGTCCGATGGGTTGGTTAACCTGAAAACTGACAGCGAATTTTTACATGGCTACACCTTGGGGCTGTTGCATGGAGAAGGACACGAAATTTTGGTGGCCAACCACGATGTTTACCACAGCAGTAATTTTCCTGAAATTGTTACTGAAGTCCAAACTTTTTACGAAAAACAGTACTTAGAAAAAGAAAAATCCATAACTTACGTGCAATTTCGGATAAAGTAGAGATTGTGCAAGTAAATAATAATGATTGTTTTTGATCCTTTTTATCTCATCCCTAACTCCTTCCAGAGAGAAGAGAACCATGTTCGGTTAAGCAAATGCAAGCGGATAGGGAACCTTCTCCTTTAGAGAGGGCGGAGTGAGGAGATAATCATGTAAAAATATTCCATTACCGGAAATATTCTAAAACCAACCCATTTGGAAGAAGCAAAATTATTTTTGATCATTTTCTTTTCCGCTTTTGCAGGAGTGTTGCCTCCGGGATTGGTCAATCTTTCTGTGGCCAAGACTTGTCTTGAAAAAGGAAAATCCAACGGTTTGCTTTTAGCCGTGGGCTCGGCCATAATCGTTTTTGTGCAAGCGAGTATCGCCATTATGTTGTCCAAATATATTTTTGATCATCCTTATGTAAACAAAATATTGCTGCGTACGGGAGTGGTTATTTTTGGGATTTTGGCAATTTATTTCTTCATAAAAGCCAAAAAGAAATACACCGATTTAGAAAATTCAACCGAAAAAGGCCTGAAAAGTTTTTTAAAAGGAATGATGGTTTCTGCACTCAACGTTTTTCCCATCCCTTTTTTTGTGGCGGTAAGCACGGCCATGAATGCAAAAGGACGATATGAATACGATTTGAATGAAGTGGTGATATTTGCAAGTGGCGCTATGTTGGGCAGTTTTTGTGTGTATTATCTCTATGCTATTTGTTTTTTAAAAATTGAAAAGCACACCGATTCCGTTACCAAATATTCCAATTATTTTATGGCTTTTTTGATGGTAGCCTTACTCATTATTACTCTTTTCCGAATATATTACCCATGGCAGTAAATGAAAATTTTTTTCAAAAAGTGTATGCTGTCGCACGTAGGATTCCGTATGGAAGAGTAACTTCTTATGGTGCCATTGCAAAAGCAATTGGAGCTGGTAAAAGTGCAAGAATGGTTGGATATGCGTTGAATGGCGCATCTCAAATGCCTGAAATTCCCGCTCATCGAGTGGTGAATAGGAAAGGAGTTTTGACCGGGAAACATCACTTTCAAGGAACTGACCTCATGCAACAACTGTTGGAAAATGAGGGAATAGTGGTTAAAAACAATCAAGTTCAGGATTTTGAGAAGGTTTTCTGGGAGCCTGA
>CAYPGZ010000092.1:0-2868 GCA_964410335.1 uncultured Flavobacteriaceae bacterium
TAACAACAATATAATGGACAGTGCCTATCATTTTTTAAACAAAACACGAAAAATCTATGAACTGTTGGAAAACCCTTATCGCTCCGGCAGGGCTTTGTTGGATATGGCCATTATCCAAAAAAACATCCATGATTATACCGGGAGCGAGGTTGCTACTATAAAAGCCATTTCATTTTTAAAACCACTTGAAGAATATTGGTATTTGTATCGCGCCTACAACAATTTAGGGATAGTCTATAAAGAACTGGAAGAATACGACAAATCCTTTTCCTATTACCAAACTGCCGGGGAATACCTCGACAAAACCGGCCGGAAGGAGAAATATCCTTCTTTATGGAACAATATCGGCGTGATGTTCAAAAATGGAAAGCGTCATGACCAAGCGGCAGAATATTTCAACAAAGCATTGAGTTACAAACCTGTGGATATAGAGATTGAAAACCCCGAACTCTATGCCATGCTTTTGGACAACCGGGCACACAACCGGTTGAAGATGAAAGACACCATCCGCCTTTTGGAACAATTCGACAAAGCCTTGGCCATTCGAAAAAAAGAAAAGATTGTCGCTGGGATAATTGTCAGCAGGCTTCATCTGGCCGAATATTTTTTGTTTCGAGGGGATAGTATTTTGGCCATTCGGAATGCCCTGCGTGCAAAAGAACTTGCAATGAGTTCTCAAGATTATCGTGATATGCTGGCCTCGCTGTTGATTCTTTCCAGAGTGGACCGCAAAAACTCCCTTGCTCATAGCCAACGCTACATCCAGATAAGCGACAGCCTACAACAAGAAGAACGGGAAACACGGAACAAATTTGCCCGTATTCGCTATGAAACCGCGGGGTACATTGCCCAAACTAAAAAGTTGAGCGACCAAGTAAACTGGATTTTATTGATTTCGGCCGGCATAACCACTATCCTTACCCTGGTCATTGCCCTTATCATCCAAAACTTCCGAAACAAAAAAAGAATATTGATCCACCAAGGGCGTGAAAACGAAAAAAAACGGATTGCGCGGGAACTGCACGATGGAATAGTAGGAAAACTTTATGGAGCGCGAATAAACCTAGATGCCTTTAACGAAAACGATGATAAAGAAGTTAAGAAAAAGAGGTTTCATTATATCCAAGAAATCCAAAAACTCGAATTGGAAATCCGCTCCCTTTCCCATGAATTGGAGGTTCCTCGCCGATAAACACCGATTTTGAATCAGCTGTCAGGGATTTTGCCTCTGTACAAAGCCATGGAACCGTGCAATTTGAAATGGACATCGCCAAAAACATCAATTTTAAACAAATTGAAGCCAACATCAAACTCAACTTATACCGGATAATCCAAGAAGCTGTGCACAATGTCCATAAACATGCCCACGCTACCAAAGCATCCATAATTATCCAACAGCGAAAAAAACAACTGATCCTCAACATCAAGGACAACGGAAAGGGCTTCGATCATTCAAAAACGGAACAAGGGATTGGGCTAGGAAATATCCGTGCCAGGGCAAAAGATTTACGGGGAAAATTGAAAATTGACTCCAATAATCACGGAACAACATTAATCCTAAATGTGCCAATATTATGAAAAAAGAAATACACATCTTGATGGTCGATGATCACCAGACCATCATAGAAGGACATCAACATATCCTCAATACAGGTCTGGATCACAACCTTGTTCATGCTTCCGCCAATAATTGTGATTTGGCATGGGAAAAAATAAATTCGGAAAATTACGACCTCGTGTTTTTGGACATAAGTTTTCCTGTGAGGCCAGACAGTAAATTCACCTCCGGAGAGGAACTCGGCCAAAAAATAAAACAAGAATATCCAGAGATTAAAATCATCATCCTCACTGGCACAGAAGATGTTATGCACTTGGCTGATATTTTCTTTAAAATCAATCCCAACGGATTTTTATTAAAAACCGAAATTAATAGCAAAGAAATAACACGTTGTGTGGAAATGGTACTTGAGGGCAGCATATACCACAGCCCGAAAATCTCAAAGTTGGTGCGTTCGAGGGCAACGAACCCTTATAGTCTTGATGAGTTTGACCATAAAATATTGCATCATCTCTCATTGAGCGCCAAGACCAAGGATTTGCCCCAGCACATCCCCCTTTCCCTGGGTGCAATAGAAAAACGGAAAAAAAGGCTAAAAGAAGTATTTGGCGTGGACAACCTGGACAATGAAGCCCTATTGAAAAAAGCGCGGGAGGCAGGGTATTTATGAGGTGGTTGGTGGTAGTTGAAAGGAAAGTGGTAATATGAGAACTAAAAACCAAGCATATTGTGAAATCAAAATTCAAGGGTTTGATAATCTATCTAAAAACGATGGCCTTTGGGAATATGATCGATGTCCAAACAAAAAAATTTCCGACACGGGAAATGTTCGGCCTGGCCTCACAGTTTCTTAGAGCTGAGGATTCATTCGCACTGAATATAGCCGAAGGATCTGGCGGAGGGGACAATCAATTTTACAACTATTTGGGTAATGCATAGCATAATGCTCATGAATCCATTTCCTGCAGTCCAAAGCATACCGAAGAAAATACATTAATTGGAAAATGACCGAAGTCAAGCGTGAAAGCATGGCAGAACTGACAAAATGATAAGCAGCTTGCATTCTGTGATATCGAAAAGATTGTAGCACCTACTCCCTACCATCTAAGATTACGGTTTTCCCGTAAAAAAAATAAGGTTTAGCCGGAACTTCTTTTAAGCTCCATTCCCAAACTTTGTCGTCATAACCAGCCAATCAAACGGGGTCACGAGGTTAGGGTAGTTTGGGCCCCGTTTTTTCTAAGCAAATGAAGTTTAACCTTAAAAAACAGAAAACAATGACTTAGCTACATCAACACGAAATTCCTGCC
>CAYPGZ010000092.1:2968-6277 GCA_964410335.1 uncultured Flavobacteriaceae bacterium
GCAGGAATGAGAAGACCCCTGCCAGGCAGAGGTCTTCACCGGCTCAAAAAGCACATAAAAACCATTATGCCTGTTTTTGAACACGTTTGCAAAACAAAAATAGGGTTTTAAATTGAATGTTTCATGGTTTTAGTCGCTTTTTGCGACGGAGCTTGTTAACCGTCGGAAAAGAAACAGGCAAAAATTTTTTCAAACCAATTTAAAATTAGAAATCATGAAAACCGCAACAAAAATTATTGGCATATTTGCCTTGGTTTCTTTTGTGTTTGGTTCGCATGGTCTTTTTGCGCAGCAATGCTCTCCAGACTGGACAGAACCGACCGTCAGGACGGGGTCAATAATCATATACCCCGACGGGAAAAGGCTTGATGTCCCGGAAACAATGAAATCGCGAATGGATTTTTCCGAATTGAACGAATCCAATTCAAAAACCGGGTTTATGTATATGGAAGAATTGGGATGGTGCGCAAATATTGTTTTTGACAATCAAGGCAAAATTGTTGTAATAGTTGTTCCAGGGAATAGCACTATCCCCACGGATTACTTGGTCAACCGCTGGGACAATCCTATCAAACATTGTAAAGACGAGGAAGGCTATGATATTCCTTGCGTCGTTAATACTGTCGTGATTGCTATTGTAGATTGGTGGGAATCATTATAACAAAAAATCATTAATAATCAAAAAAAATTAAATCATGAAAACTATAACAAAAATAATCAGTTTATTTGCTTTGAGTTTTTTTATGTTGAACTCAATGAATGGAATTTCTCAATCTCAAGTAGAATGTAAACCCAACCCTGAAGAATATCATGAATTAACAATTCCAGATGAAATCAAGTCGAGGTCAATGGAAACAGCTGTTACGATCTCAAAATATCAAGAAATTGTAGAAGGCTGTATATTAATAGACTTTGACGAAGAAGGAAAAATCGTTAAGGTTGTGGCTCCTAACCATATCGAAATAAATCATCTTAGAGTTGCTGTGCCAGACCCACAGGAACTACTTGATTGTTTTGACGAATGTGTTGATGGAGGAAGTGAATCAGAAGCATGGCTTTGTTATTACTTATGCGTGATCGCTACTTGGTAGTTTATAGAAATATTGGAAGGACAAATCATATTTGCCCTTCCAATTCATATTAATTTTAATACTTTAATACGATGGATACCTTTTTTGTTCTCGCACCAATTGTTTTTATTATTTTGTCGCTTTTGCTGATTGTCGCAGCCTTAAAAAAATTGCATGGCAATCAATACCTGTCTGAAGAAAGCAAGGCGATTTGGGTTTTGATAATATTGCTCATACCTATTTTAGGCTCAATTACAAGTTTAATCATGAATCGTGAACCAAGAAATGAATAAATAACATACAAATTTGAAACAACATGAAATCAAAAGTGAAATTTTTTTTATTTGGAGCATTATCAATGCTAGTTACGCTTGTTTTAGTTGGATTTTTATTTTTTCAATATGCAGAAAACAGACGATCTGAAGCTGTGGAAAAATACCTGAATACTAAAGTAAATACAGTAGAAATTTCTCTTTTGCAACTTAAAACAGAAAAATTGCAAAATCTAAATTTACAGCCTATATCCAAAAATAATAAAAAATTTGATTTCACAAATAACCGTTGGGTATTCTTAAATCTATGGGCGACTTGGTGCAAACCCTGCATTGCAGAAATGCCCGAGTTAGAGGAACTTATACAAAACCCCAAAATTCAAAATTTGTCTATCGAATTTGCATTTGCCAGTAACGAGAAGATAGAAAAAATAAAAGGATTTCTGAATTCAAGAAATTTTGATTTGCCTTTTTACCACTATAATAGAGCTAATTTGCCTAAAACATTAAATTATAAATCTATTCCAGTTACATATCTCATTGATAATCAAACCGGAATGGTTTTTAAAATTGAGGGTATGCAGAATTGGAACAATCAGTTTTTTATTGATTTTTTAATTTCATTAAATTAGATTTTCAACCTCCATGAATGCCCTTTTAACCACAAAGTCGGGAAATATGATTGTAAACCAGGAAATGGTTCAAAGAAAAAAGCCTGTTAATGGCCGAAAAAGGATATACCTACCCTTTTTGGAGAGAAAACGGAATAGTGCCTGACCCTGATCTGAAGAATTTTATTGAATCAGTGATGAAAACAAAAATTTCAAATTGAATTTTAACCTTATGAAAATTACCTTGGCAAGGGGGATACCATATGGCACCCCCTTATTCAAAACCATTCAGTCCAAAATCATGAAAAATCCCTTAAAACCAATCTTATTCCTTGCCATAACTCTGCTATTTGCAAGCAACGTTTTTGCCCAGGAATGCAGGCTGGAACCTGAGATAAAAACCGGGCCAATCGTCTTTGAAGGCAATTCCACGATCCTCGTCCCGGAAATGCTAAAATCCCGCTTGCCCCTGTCGGAGGCAAATGAAGAAAACGCGCGTAGCGTCGTGCAACTGGAAGAAGAACTCGGCGGCTGTACCAGCGTGGTCTTTGACATTGAAAACAAAATCATTGCCATCAACATCCCGGAAAGTGCGGAATTGGAAGCTGATGTTTTGTTGAGGTATTTTGAGAGCGGTGAGGGAAAACCAATGAAAGAGTGTGATTCCATACCATGCTTAGTCAAGGAAATAATGGATATATTGAAGAAGAAATAATTATTAGCAACTACAAATAGTAAAATGCTGTATTGTAAAAATTGTAGCAAAGTGATGAACTCACATTACTGTGCTCACTGTGGTCAAAAACACATTGAGCGCCTAAGTGTTCCTTATTTTATAGATCTTTTTATAGGATCATTGTTCCACTTACATGTAGGGAAAAGTCTATTTAAAACTTCGTACCTTTTATTGGCAAATCCTCGAAAGGTGATTTATGAATATATTAAGGGGAGACGCGTTGCCTATTACAATCCCGCTAGCCTTTATGTGATTTTTTCAGGGTTGTATTTTTTTACCCGGTTGAAAATCGAGGATGAAAGTCTCGAACAATATTTTCACACCGATTATTTTACCATCATAATAATTATTACAAGTTTACCTATCATGGCTTCAATGTCCTATTTTCTTTTTAAAAACTATAAACTGAATTATGGAGAACATTTAGTCATGGCATTATATTATTATTCAGTATATTATTTAATACTTATCATTTATGGTTTGGTTTTTCGCTTATTTAATATTATCCCTTGGCTTGAAATAGAACCTTTTTCTTTATGGGTTATACCCATAATCTATCTATATTTCTACACACGGGTTTTTAATAGAAAAAAGATTATCTCTATTTTAAAAATATTGAT
>CAYPGZ010000093.1:0-6246 GCA_964410335.1 uncultured Flavobacteriaceae bacterium
TAAAAACCAAATTAATTTTATACGGTATTGTGTCATTGTTTTGCACCAACCTTTCTGCACAAAGAGGATTTATTACATATACTTTTGAATCACCTGTTTATAAATTTAGAAATGGTCTCGCCACTGAAAGACAAAATGCGGTTTTACATTTCAATCAGCACGAATCCTTATTTATTTATGACAAAATAGGAATGGACAGTATCCAGCAAGGCCCTTCCATAAGATTTACCCAAAAAGGCGAAAATGCTGGGGCTCATATCAGCGCTTCACACATAGACAAAGAAGGTTTTCAAGTATATAGGAATTTTAAAACCAAATCCATTTCGTTTAGAATCACAAAGGTCAAGCCTTTTGAACCCTATATTGTCGAAGATGAATGGCTTGAAATTGATTGGGAAATTCAAGATGAGTATAAAATCATTTCAGGTTTGAAATGTCAAAAAGCAAAAGGCAAATTTCGCGGGAGGACTTATTTTGTGTGGTTTTCAAAAGAAATCCCTTTGCCATATGGACCATGGAAGTTATTTGGCCTGCCCGGTCTAATCATCGAGGCACAAACCAAAAACGGGAAATTCAAAGCAATTTTTAAGAATTTGTGTTTTCCTTGTTTGGCCTCGCAATACGAAATAAAAAAGCCACAAGAAAAAAAGCAAAAAACATTAAAAGAGCATGTATATTTTGTGGATCATATTTTTAAAAATGTTTTAAAAGAAATGAGGGCTCACATTCCTAAAGGCTCGGGAATAAAGATTAATTTGAACAATCCCCGTAACAAGAAAGATATAATTAAGTTTAGGGAGACAAACCGCTTGGAAAAACAATATGAATGGGAAGATTATCCTGGCGACACCCCTAATCCATTTGCCGAAGAAGAAAAGGAAACCTCAAAATCATTGGAAACTGCTCCACAAACCATTCCCATTGAATCTGAAAGAAATTGAAAGTGGGATTTTATTTGAACAGATTAAACCATAATCCATCATAAAGACTTACGTCCTCATGCCTGTCGGCTTGACAGGTTTGCGTTCTATAAACCATTTACCACCTGCCGGATAGTTGTCAAATTCCCCAACAATTTCTCCAAATACTTCAAATCCAGCATGTTCGCGCCATCGCTTTTGGCGTTGGCGGGATCAAAATGGGTTTCGATAAAGAGGCCGTCCACATGGTTCACCACCCCGGCGCGGGCAATGGTTTCAATCATTTCCGGCCGGCCACCGGTCACGCCGCTGCTTTGGTTGGGCTGTTGCAAGGAATGAGTCACGTCCAAAACCACCGGTGCAAATTCGCGCATAGTGGGAATTCCCCGAAAATCCACAACCATGTCCTGATAGCCAAACATGGTCCCGCGATCGGTAACCATCACTTGTTCGTTCCCGGAATCGGTGGTTTTTTTCACGGCATGGCGCATGCTTTCCGGGCTCATAAACTGGCCTTTTTTCAGATTGACAGCTTTTCCGGTTTTTGCTGCGGCCACCACCAAATCGGTTTGGCGCACCAAAAAGGCGGGAATTTGAAGTACATCCACATATTCCGCGGCCATATCGGCATCACTTGCTTCATGGATATCGGTAATGGTGGGAACATCAAAAGTTTCGGAAACCTTCTGCAGGATTTTCAAAGCTTTTTCATCGCCAATCCCCGTAAAACTATCTATCCGGCTGCGGTTGGCTTTTTTAAAACTCCCTTTGAAGACATAAGGGATTTTCAGTTTGTCGGTAATTTCCACTACAGATTCGGCAATGCGCAGAGCCATTTCCTCGCCTTCGATGGCGCAAGGTCCGCACAACAAAAAGAAATTGTTGGAATCGGTATGTTTAATTTTTGGAATTAAGGATAAATTCATAATCTTAAAACTTCGTTTTTAATGTACATTTTTCTCAATTGGCTGCAACGTAGTCTTTTTTGTGGCCTATTTTGTGTTTTTTCGTGGATAGCTAAAAAATAAAAATATCAATTCACTCACTACTCATTGTCCGCCACACATTAATGAGCTTCCAACCAATTTCTTCCCACTCCTATTTCGACTTCCAAAGGTACTTTCAGCAAAAAGGCATTTTCCATTTCTTTTTTTATGAGAGGTTTCAAGTTTTCCAGTTCCTCCTTATGCACATCGAACACCAATTCATCATGTACTTGCAAAAGCATTTTTGAACGGAAGTTTTTTTCTTTCAACTTTTTATGGATATTAATCATTGCCACTTTAATAATATCAGCGGCACTTCCCTGAATAGGTGCATTTACTGCATTTCGCTCTGCTGCGCTTCTCACCATATGATTTGCTGTGTTGATATCCCGCAAATATCGTCGTCTACCCATGACGGTTTCAACATATCCGTGATCTCGGGCAAAATCAATTTGTTCTGCAATATAGGCACGCAATCGGGGATAAGTTTTATAATATGTATCAATTAGTTCCTTGGCTTCGGCGCGGGAAAGATTTGTTTGATTGCTTAATCCAAAGGCGGAAACACCATAAATAATTCCAAAATTTACGGTTTTGGCATTACTTCGTTGTTCTCGGGTGACCTCAGATAAAGGCACTTTAAAAACTTGTGAAGCCGTGGAGGCGTGAATATCTTGTCCTTCCCGAAAGGCTTCAATCATATTTTCTTCCTGACTGAGGGCGGCAATAATCCGAAGTTCGATTTGCGAATAATCTGCAGAGAGTAAAACATGATTTTCATCCCTCGGTACAAAAGCTTTTCTCACTTCCCTGCCCCGCTCGGTTCGGATAGGGATATTTTGCAGATTAGGATTGTTGGAACTCAACCTTCCCGTGGCGGCCACGGTTTGCATGTATTCTGTATGTACACGACCTGTTTTCTCTTGAATTTCGTTGGGCAGCGCATCCACATAAGTACTTTTCAACTTCATCAGACCACGCCAAGCCAGTACATCGGCAACGATTTTATGTTCGTGAGCGTGATATAAAAGCACCTCCTCGGCAGTTGAATATTGTCCGGTTTTAGTTTTTTTAGGTTTATCAGCAATTTTCATTTTGACGAACAGGATTTCCCCCAATTGCCGCGGAGAAGCAATATTGAATTTCTCTTCTGCCTCTTCATAAATTTCTCTTTCCAGTTTTGCGGCATCAGCTTCCAGAACCTTGGAAAGTTGATCTAGGAAATCTCTGTCCACTCGAATTCCTTCCGATTCCATTTCCGCCAGAACTCTCAACAAAGGAATTTCAATTTCATGAAATAATTTTTCGTTGTCGGCGTCTTTCAATTCTTGCGCAAAAAAATGTTTCAATTGCATGGTAATATCGGCATCTTCCACCGCATATTCGGTGAGTTTATCCAAAGAAACCGTACTCATCGACGCTTGATTTCTGCCTTTTTTCCCGATAAGTTTTTCAATGGCAATCGGAGAATAGTTGAGATATGTTTCCGACAACACCTCCATGTTATGCCGCATATCGGGATTGATGATATAATGAGCCAACATGGTGTCGAAAAGCGGACCTTTCACTTCGATATCGTAATTCCGCAAAACCTTGAGGTCGAATTTCAAATTTTGTCCAATTTTCTCAATAGCTTCCGATTCAAAAAAAGGTCGAAGTTTTTCGATGAGTTGTTGGGCTTCGTTTTCTTCAACCGGAAAGGGCAAATAATAACCTTTTCCTTTTTCCCAGCTGAAAGCGATCCCTACGAGTTTTGCCTCCAAAGAGTTGAGGCTGGTTGTTTCTGTGTCAAAGCAAACCGCATTTTGTTTCATAAGAGATTCCAGGAAAAGTTCTGTGGCCATACCGGGAAGTACACTTTGATAAAAATGCGGATAGTTTTCGATGGTTCGAAAACCTTGGATGTTTTCCAGCGCCACGATATCGCCCGAAATCTCAGTTCCAAATAATGAAAATTGCCCGGAGCCGGCTTCAGGTTTTTCGGAAGTTTGCGTGGGGGATTGGGTTTTGGGTGTAGTCAACCCGCCGGTAGTTTCCGTTTCCCCACGGTACATTTTCAGAAATTGCTCGGTAAGCCTTCGAAATTCAAGCTCCTTGAATATTTCGACTACTTTTTCCACATCAGGAGGGGAAACTTCAAAAGCATCAGCATCGAATTTCACATCGCAATCGGTGAAAATGGTAGCTAATTTTTTAGAAAGCAAACCCAACTCGGCATTGGCTTCAACTTTCTCCCTCATTTTCCCTTTCAGCTGATGGGTGTTTGCCAAAAGATTTTCCATACTCCCGTATTCCTGAATGAATTTTTCTGCGGTTTTTTTTCCCACTCCCGGTAATCCCGGAATATTATCCGATGCATCCCCCATCATTCCCAGATAGTCGATTACTTGTTCGGGGCGCTCCACTTTAAAGCGTTTTTGTACTTCCGGCACACCCCAAATTTCGATGCCATTTCCCATTCTTGCCGGGCGATACATGAATATATTTTCGCTCACCAATTGCGCAAAATCTTTATCCGGGGTGACCATATAAACTTTATAGTTTTCTTTCTCCGCTTGTTTGGATAAAGTACCGATAATATCGTCTGCTTCCATTCCGGAAAGTTCGATACACGGGATGTTCATGGCTTTTATAATTTCTTGAATAACCGGCACTGATTTTCGAATCACATCCGGAGTTTCGTCGCGGTTGGATTTATATTCTGCATAGAGTTCCTTGCGCTCCACACTGCCGTCTTTATCAAAACAAACTGCCAGATGATCCGGGTTTTCGCGTTTCAACACATCAAACAACGAATTGACGAATCCCATTATCGCAGAGGTGTCCTGCCCTTTTGAATTAATTCGCGGGTTTTTTATAAAAGCATAATATCCACGAAAAATCAAAGCATATGCATCGAGAAGAAAAAGGCGTTTTTGTTCAGCCATGGTTTAAATTTCAGGTTTTCAAAAATACGAATAAGCACCACTTAAACCGAATTCATACAAACTTAAATCGTACCTTTCCGAAATATAAACAATTATGAAACGATTTTCAATTGCAATTCATGGAGGAGCCGGCACGATTTCCCGGGGAAAAATGAGTCGAGAGAAGGAACAAGCTTACACAAAAGCCTTGGAAGAAGCCTTGCAAGCAGGAGCTTCTGTTTTAAAAAATAATGGAACTGCTCTGACAGCAGTCGAAAAAGCAGTGATCGCTCTTGAAGATTCTCCTTTGTTCAATGCGGGAAGAGGAAGTGTTTTCACCGCAGATGGAACTCACGAAATGGATGCTTCAATTATGGATGGTCAAGACTTAAAATGTGGTGCGGTTTCTCTCATCACAGGCATAAAAAATCCGATTTCATTGGCTCGCGATGTCATGCAAAAATCCGGACATGTTTTTCTTGCCGGGGAAGGAGCCATGAAATTCGCAAAAAAAATCGGATATAAATGCGAAGAGGCTTCTTATTTCTTTGATGAATTTCGCTATCGACAATGGCAAAAAGTTAAAGGTTCGGATAGCTATAAGCTTGACCACTCCGAAACGGATGACACAAAATTTGGCACGGTAGGCGCTGTATGTTGTGATTTGAAAGGAAATCTTGCCGCGGCCACTTCCACCGGAGGAATGACCAATAAGAAATGGGGTCGTATTGGCGACAGTCCTGTGATCGGAGCGGGAACTTATGCCGATAATAAAACCTGTGCGGTAAGCTGTACGGGCAGCGGTGAATTTTTTATACGTGGGGTTACGGCTTACGATGTTTCCTGCTTGATGAAATATAAAAATATAAATCTTGTCGAAGCAGCTTCAAAAACCATACATGAACATCTTCCTAAAATCGGGGGCGATGGTGGTTTGATTGCCGTTGATTCACGTGGCAATGTGGCGATGCCTTTCAACACAGAGGGCATGTATCGCGGGCTAATGACTTCTGATGGGAAAAAACAAATATCGATTTATAAAGATTAAAATGAATTATCCAACTTCAGGTATTATGCATTTTCACTGTATTTCTGTGCAGCATAAATCTCATTTTTGGCAATATCAAAACTATCGCCGGGAGCGAGAATATGAGTGATAAGATTGGAGAGCGAAACAAATCCGCCTCGAGCCACCTCCTCTGCATTATTGTGAGTTAGTTTTCTGGGATCCAGAATAATAATCATTCCACTACCAATGATTTCGCAAAAATTACCTTTTTTGATAACTAAACCGGTATCCTCATCAAGACCAATTCCAATCAGATTGGGAAACCTAGACACGGCTCCGGAAAGTCTTCCAAAACGTTTTCGTTTTATAAAATGAGAATCAATAATAAGTTGTGGAATGATTCCCAAACCTTTTCCCATCCCGAC
>CAYPGZ010000094.1:0-6228 GCA_964410335.1 uncultured Flavobacteriaceae bacterium
CTAAATTTCAATTCATGGAATACCTTGTTTTTGGTTTATTTATAATCATCGCCTTTGCCGTGCAAAGGGTTTTGAAAGCGGTTTTAAAAATACTCTTCTTCATTTATGGTTTCTGGTTTTCTTTTGGGTTGTGGCTGTAGAGCCGGGTTTATGTCCAGGGCGTATTTATACCCCTAAAAAAACGATGAGCAAGATACAAAGAATTTCCCCTTCTCGGCAGGCTTTCCGGGTTTCGTTTCCTACAATAAAATTTCATTGGCATTTTCTTCCAAATCAAACCTTGGTTAGGAACAATTTGCTTGAAAATTAGGTAAACCAAAATACCAAGATTTCACCATTTACTTCATGATGATAAAATTTAACAATTTAAAATTTGTAGGTCTGCTTTTTTTTTTAAGTTTGTGCTATGTTTAATCTTTAAAAACTTTTATCATGAAAAGAATTATTGGAATTGTAGCATTTGTATGCTTCTCGTTTAGTTTAAATGCAGAAAACTTACCCCCTACACAACCGGATTGCGTAGCTTTGGCTATTGACGTTTTTGATGCCTATTACGAGAATGGATTCTCATATTATCAATCATACCAGGCCTCAAACTGGGCTTATGAAGGTTGCGTTTCTAATGGTGGTGACCCTGGTTCTGTTGTTGTATTGGACTAAATATAACTCTAACTATAAAAAAGGAGGCTGAAAAATAAGATCAGTTTTCCTTTTTTTATTTTTATTTTTATGAATAGATTTTTATTTTTTTGTTTTTTAATGATTATTTCAAACCTGAACGGTCAAACAACGTCAGGAGAAATTAAATATGGAGAAAGGTTTGTTAAGATGGGTATTGATACTTCAAAAATAAAAGAAACCCATGTTAAGGCTGTGGTTATGGAACAAATTCAAGCCACCAAAAAAGCCCTTTCAACGGACAATGAATTATATATTTTGAAATTTAATCAAACCGAATCCATTTTTCAACCATTGCCCTTTATGGAGAATGATGCAAATCCTAATTTAAAATGGGTGATATCCCAAGGTAAATATTATACAAATATTTCCGAACCTGTTGTTATGCATCAACTATATATTTTTGGGGACACCTACCGAGTCAAAAAAAACAATGATTTTGATTGGCAAATTCTAGGAAAAAATAAAACTATCCAAAATTTCAACTGCATACTTGCTGTTTCCAAAGTAGAAATACGACCCGGTCATATTATTGAGGTTGAGGCTTGGTTTGCCCCGGAAATACCCTTGCCTTTTGGACCGAAAGGTTATGGAGGCCTGCCCGGCCTGATACTGGGCCTAAAAGAGAAAGGGAGATATTTTTATGCAACTGGGTTGAACTTAAAACAAAAAAATATTCAAATTGATTATCCATCCAGTGGAAAGATGATAAGCGAGCAAGAATTGGAAAAGATGGCAAAGAAATATAGAATGAAGATGGATTAAATTGTAATTTTTCAAGTATAAAAATTGATTGGAAAGTTTAAAATAGTCTTTATCGTAATCCTGTTCTTCACAACAGGATTTTCTTTATCCGCTCAACAGGCAACCCTACAAGGCATAATAAGGGATACTCTACAAAATCCTGTTTCTTTTGCCAATCTTATCGCTACGCCAACTGATGGACAAATTACTTTTGCTATTTCGGGCGAGGATGGAAAGTACCAACTAAAATTAAATCAAGGTATTTCCTACCGCCTGGAAATCACGCATCTCGGCCATTCAAAAACCACGGACACCATAAGGCTTTTCGAAGACACCGTCAAAAACTACACACTTTCCACAAGTGCCGAAACTTTGGGAGAGGTTTTGATAAAAACAGAAATGGCCGTAATCGTGCAAGAAGACACCATTACTTACCGGGTGGACAATTTCCGTACGGGGAAAGAACGGAAGTTGCGCGAACTCTTGAAAAACCTACCGGGAATGGAGGTGGACAGGGCGGGGAATGTAAGGGTGAACGGCAAAAAAGTCACCAAGCTCTTGGTTGAAGGCGAAACTTTTTTCACCGGCGACACCAAACTTGGGGTGAACAACATCCCCGCAGATGCGGTGGAGGAAGTCGTGGCGATCGACGATTACAACGAAGTGCCTTTTTTGAAAAACCTTGCCGATAGCGACGAACTCGCCTTGAACATCAAGCTGAAAGAAGGAAAAAAGAAGTTTGTGTTCGGGGAAATCGAAGCCGGGGGCGGGATTGAAGAACGCTATCTTTTTCATCCCACGCTTTTTTATTACAGCCCAAAAACGGCGGTCAACCTAATCGGGGATTTCAACAATATCGGCAAGAAATCCTTTACCTTGAAGGATTATATTGATTTTGAAGGTGGTTTTTCTTCTTTTTTGGACGACCCCGGGGCTTATTTTGATTTGTATAATTCGGACTTCGCCCGCTTTTTGTCCCAAGAGGATTTCACCTTCAATAAAAACGAATTTGGCGCTTTCAGCCTTTCACAGGAAGTATCGTCTTCGGTTAGAATGACGGGCTATTCCATCAATTCCATTGGAAAAACCGAGACAAAAACCACGCAACAAATTGACTACCTGACTGGGGAAAACCTTTCTGAATCACGTATCAGCACCACGGACAACGATTTGTTTTTTTCTTTGAACAAACTGGAACTGGATTATGAGCCAAATTATCAAACCGATTTGGCCTATGATGCTTTGGTAAAAATATCCAATGGCTCTTCGCTTGGCTTTATTGGTTCCAAAACCCTTATGGACAGTACTGCGACAAACACGGATTTCCGACCTGAAAATGTGGAAATAACCCAAAACCTGGAATTCAACAAGCAATTTTCATCCAAACACACATCCACTTTTAACCTGAATTACACCTATCAAAAAAGCGAAGATGACAAGGAGTGGTTGTTCAACCAACCTGTTTTCTCGGACATTATGCCTTTTGTAGTGGACGGGGATGAGTATAACCTCTTGCAGAAAACAAATGCAGAGACAAACTCGGCAAACCTTCGGCTGAAACATTATTGGGTCTTAAACAATTTCAACCATATTTATCCCATCATTGGGTTTCGTTTTCACCACCAAACATACACAACATTTGATTATCAACGACTACAAAATGGCAGCATCAACAATTTTCAGGGAAACGGATTCAACAATGATCTGTGCTTAGGACTCATCGACAGTTATTTCGGTTTTGAATACAAACGAAAACTGGGCGATTTGATTCTAAAGCCTGGTCTGGTCTATCATTATTTTATGTGGGATGTCAGCCAATTTTCAGAAGAAACCACAAACCAATCCAAAGCCCTTTTCCTTCCAAAACTTTCAGTGGAATATGAAATCTCTCCCGGGGAAAAATTTGATTTCGATTATAATTTCCGCACCGGTTTTGCTGATGTTGACCAATATGCAAACCGATTGAGGTTGGTAAGCTTCAACCAACTGTACCAGGGCAATGAGAACCTTGAAAACCGCCTGTACCACCAATTTTCCCTGCGCTATTATAAATTCAATTTATTTGAAGGCACTTTTATAAATGCTGGGATAAATTATACGAATCGTATAAAATCTATTCAAAACACCACATCAATTGAAGGAATAGACCGCATAAGCACACCTATATATTCAGATTTGCCACAAAATTCATATTCTATAAACGGAAGTTATGCGAAACAGCTGGGCAAATTAAAACTGACTATTCGGGGAAATTTGTCCTTGTCGGATTATTCCAGGGTTATCAATGGGGAAACCATAGACTATAGTTCCGAAAATTATTCTTATACCTTTAAAGCCGAGACCAATTTCAAGAAATGGCCAAATATCGAGATTGGGCTGAACCAGCATTTTAGCAACTTCGGCTCAAAAAACCATGACACCCAATTTATGCGGTTGGATCCCTATCTATTCTTGGAATATGGTTTTTTAAAGGATTTTATCCTAAAGGCAGATTATGTTTTCAACTATTATGAAAACAAGGAAACAGGGCAAATCAATAGGTTTCAAATAGGGAATGCATCATTGTTTTATGGAAAAGAAGATAGTTTGTGGGGATTCGAAATCAGCGTGCGAAATCTTTTTGATATCCGTTATAAAAATGAAAATTCTTTTGATGGCTTTTTGGTGGTCGATAGGAACCTATATATTCAACCCAGGACGATTTTGTTTAAAATCAATTACAAGCTTTGATTTAAGATCAAAACCGCCTCACTCAATTTCCCCAAATAAAGGCATTTCAGAGCCGAAGTAAGCCCGCAGTATATCAATTTTTATTGTAATTTAGGCTTGCATTTAAAAAAAACCGCACTTCTCGGATGAAATGTATATATAGAAAAATTTTCGCGGTATTTTTTCTCTGTATAATGGTTGACGGGAATGCTTTTTCCCAAACAAATCCTATAAGCATAAAAGCTATTTATGGAAAAATACTTTTAGATCAAAATGTAGATTTAGAAACTATAAAAGATCCTACTGTGAAGACTCAAATAGCCTCTATTATAGGGTCTTTTAAAAAAATTGATTATCTATTGCTGAGCAACGGCAAGGAGTCCCTATTCCAATATCAGGAAAAATTGCAAAACGATGGTTCCCCCATAAACAAAAAGGCAATAGGGAGAGGTGGCGGGAATGGCATATATTACCTAAACATCCCGGAAAGAAAACTGATCCACAAAGTCGATTTACTGGGAAAAGCATTTAGGGTTGAATATCATGCCCCTTTTCGATATGACTGGAAGTTACATGAAGAAAAAAAGGAAATACATGGATATGTATGTTATCGAGCCACGGCAACTGAAAAAATCAATGATTTTCGGGGCAAGGCCACACGACATATTGAAGCTTGGTATTCACCTGAACTGCCTTCCTATGTAGGTCCTGCGGATTTTGTAGGCCTGCCCGGAATGGTACTCGAAGGCGGATCGGGGAATATTAGGTTTAGGATAAAATCCCTTAAAATAGGTAAAAACGAAGACCCCAACATAAAAAAACCCACAAAAGGAAAGTTAGTTACTTACAAAGAATTCATTGATATCTTCAATAATAAAATGAAAGAAATTTCGGGTAAAGAAAGATAATCAACGATAACCCAGCCAACGTCTTTTGCAAATGTATGTGCATTATCTTTTCCAAAGCAGAAAAAAAACGACAAAAAAACCATGTTTTCTGCGTAATTTCGTGGTTTGCACTATCTTTGTGGATCTCCCCAGTCATCTTCAACTTCTTGCAAACTAAATCACGAATTCATGGAATATTTTGTTTTTGGTTTATTTATGATCATCGCCCTGGCCGGGGGATTATTTATTGGAAAAAACCTTTCTAAAGCTAAACTTTCACAAATCACCGGCACTTTGGAAGAACGTATCAACCAACTTCAAAGTCAATTGGAACAAACGCTACGGCAAAAAGCAGATCTCAAAGCCGAAGCTGATGAAAAACAGGAAAAAAATATCCTATTGCAAAAGGAACTGACCCGTCGGAACACGGAATTTGAAAATTTGCAACAAAAAAACCTCGAACAAAAGCAAGAAGTCGAAAAGCTGAACGAAAAGTTCACTAAGGAATTTGAAAACCTCGCCAACAAAATTTTGGATGAAAAATCACTCAAATTCACTGCTCAAAACAAAGAAAACCTCGAACATATCTTGAAACCCCTTCGGGAAAACATCAAGAATTTTGAAGAAAAAGTTGAAAAAAACAGCAAGGATTTCACCCAACGCCATGCTGAACTCGGCACTCAATTGCGCTTTCTCAACGAACAAAACCTAAAAATAACCGAAGAAGCCAATAATTTGACCCGGGCTTTAAAAGGCGACACCCAAAAACAAGGTGCTTGGGGCGAGATTGTTTTGGAACGCATCCTGGAACGAAGCGGCCTTCAGGAAGGAAGTGAGTATTTCAAACAACAAAGTTTTAAAAATGAAGAGGGCAGGTTGGTAAAACCGGATTTTGTAATCCATCTCCCGGGGGGCAAAAAAATGATAATTGACTCCAAGGTATCCTTGATAGCCTATGAAAATTACTGCAATACGGTGGAAAACGTAGAAAAAACCAAGTATATCAAGGAGCATTTGGTTTCCATACAACGTCATGTGATAGGGCTTTCACAAAAAAATTATCATCAACTCTATCAAATGGAAAGCCCGGATTTCGTTTTGCTTTTCATCCCGATCGAAGCTGCATTTGCCGTAGCTTCCAATGAATATCCCCGCTTGTATGCCGATGCTTTTGATAAAAATATAATTATCGTAACACCCACAACTTTAT
>CAYPGZ010000095.1:0-6086 GCA_964410335.1 uncultured Flavobacteriaceae bacterium
CTAACGACCAAACAAACTGCATCGGTTTTTTCAGTAATACCTACTCCGGCACGGTGACGAAGACCAAAACGCAAAGGAATATTTCGATCGTTGGAAACAGGCAAAATAACTCGTGTTGCTGTGATATGATTGTCTTCAATAATAATTGCTCCATCGTGCAACGGACTGTTTTTATAAAAAATAGATTCGATAATAGGTTGATTTACTTCAATATACATTTCATCGCCGGTATTTTTTACAAAATCGAGGCTGGTATCGCGCTTAATTACGATTAAAGCTCCGGTTTTGGTACTTCCCATTTTTTCACAGGCTCTAACGATTTCAGGAATATTGTTCAGCGTTTCGGTGTCGTCTTTTATAAATTTTAATTGGCGTAAAAAGTTTGCTCTTTTCCCAAAATTAGTCGAACCAATCATCAACAAAAATTTTCTGATTTCTTGTTGAAAAACCACAATCAAAGCAAACATGCCCACTCCGATAAATTCGCCAAGGACATTACTAAGCATTTCCATATTGGCCAATTGCGTGAGTTTCCAAAACAAATAGATAATGACAATCCCGATAAAAATATTGATTGCCGCGGTGCCTTTGACCAATCGGTAGATATAATAAAGCAAGACCGCCACCAAGATGATGTCAAGGATATCGAAAAAGTGGAGATCGAGAAAATCAGGCATGTGGTAATTTTTGGTAAATATACAAACTGATGACAAAATGAATTAGGCCTTCAAAACACAATCGTAAAGCTTAACCGCTTCAACCGCTTCTTTCACATCGTGTACCCTCAAAATAGAAGCTCCGCCATAAAGTGCAAACGAATTGAGAATGCTCGTGCCATTCAGCGCTTCATTTGGAGAAATTCCAAGGCTTTCACAAATCATGGATTTTCTCGATAAACCTACCAAAACCGGACATTCCAAATTGGTGAACAATTTCATATGTTTTAATATTTTGAAACCTTGTTGGGGGGTTTTGGCGAAACCAAATCCCGGATCGATTATGATGTCATTGATGCCTAAACTTCTTGCTTCAGCAGTTTTTTCAGAAAAATAAAATAGTATTTCCTGTATTAAATTTTCGTAATGGGTGTGGGTTTTCATGGTTTTTGGCGTTCCCCGCATGTGCATCATGATGTAGGGAACCTGCAAATCCGCAACGATTTTCATCATTTTTTCATCCAAATTTCCGGCAGAGATATCATTGATGAGTGCCACTCCGGTTTCAATGGATTTTTTAGCAACTTCGCTTCTGAAAGTATCAATAGAAATCAGAATTTCGGGAAACTCTTTGAGCAACAATTCAATAACCGGCAAAACCCGTTGAGTTTCTTCCTCTTCCGAAATATGTGTGGCACCGGGTCGGGAACTGTAACCGCCCACATCGATAAAAGTGGCTCCTTCTTTCAACATTTTAGTCGTTTGGGAGAGGATTTCGTCCTGATTTTTGTATTTTCCGCCGTCGTAAAAAGAGTCGGGGGTCAGATTTAATATTCCCATCACCTTGGGAGTGTCGAGATCGATTAAACTTCCCTTGCAATTTAAGGTCATATAAAGAATTTGATTTTTTCCGAAATTTACGCAAAAATGAGGATTTGATAACGGAAAAGGTGGAAAGACATGCAGCAGGAAGATAAATGATTGAATGTCAAATAATTTTGCAATTTTAAAAAATGAAACACACTTCCAAGCAGTACGACAATGCCGTGGCTATTTGTCGTGATTTGTTCAGTAAAAAAATGAAGGATTACGGCAGCGCATGGCGAATCATGAGACTTCCGTCACTTACCGATCAGATTTTTATCAAAGCCCAACGAATCCGTGGGTTGCAAGAAAATATCGTTCGAAAAATAGATGAAGATGAGACTTCAGAATTTATCGGGATTTTAAATTATTCGGTAATGGCCTTGATTCAAATAGAAAAAGGGGTGGCAGAATTGCCCGATCTTTCCCTGTCTGAAGCTCTAGAAAACTATGATAAAACTATCGCTACGGCTAAAGAGTTGATGGAAAATAAAAATCACGATTACGGGGAAGCTTGGCGCGAAATGCGGGTGAGTTCCCTCACGGATTTGATATTGCAGAAACTGTTCCGCATTAAGGAAATAGAAAACAATAAAGGAAAACCCCTTATGAGCGAAGGAGTGGATGCCAACTATCAGGACATTATAAATTATGCGGTTTTTGCCTTGATCCTGTTGGAAGAGCAAGTCGATAAAAAATAGCATTCAATAAAATCAAATACTAATTTTATAATACAAACAAGCATGAAAATTCTCGTTGGAATTGCCCGTTTTATCATTGGGGTCTTTTTTATTTTCAGTGGATTTGTAAAGCTCGTTGATCCCGTGGGCTTTTCTTATAAACTGGAAGAATATTTTGGAGCCGGGGTCCTTAACATCGAATTTCTGATACCTTTTGCGTTGATTATTGCCATTTTTGTGGTCATCTTCGAATTGCTGCTCGGGGTGATGCTTATTCTCGGTTTTGCTCCTAAGTTTACGATATGGAGTTTGCTGCTGATGATTATCTTTTTCACTTTCCTCACTTTTTATTCGGCTTACACCGGAAAAGTTACGGATTGTGGATGTTTTGGCAGTGCAATTCCCATGACGCCATGGCAATCTTTTTGGAAAGACGTGGTATTGTTGATTTTAATCTTGTTTTTATTTTTCAACCAAAAATACCTCACGCCACTTTTTCGTCCTGTTTCCAGCCACAAATGGATAGTGACTGTCGTGGGAATAGGTTGTCTTGCGTTGACTTATTACGTGTTGATGCATTTGCCGATAATCGATTTTCGCGCTTACAAAGTGGGTACGAATATTCCCGAAGGAATGACGCGTCCTGAAGGAGCTCCTGAAGCTATATACAATTATAATTGGCGTTTTAAGATTGATGGAGAAGAAAAAATTATTACTACTCAAGGCAGTTACCCTCAGGTGGATGGAGATTTTATTGATGTGGAAACCAAGCTCGTTAAGGAAGGATATGTCCCACCGATTCATGATTTTATAATTACCAAAGATGGAGAGGATTTTACTGAATCATTGTTAAGTGAGGAGAATTTGCTTATGATTACTGCTTATGATTTGAGCAAAAGTGAAAGAGAAGGGTGGATAGAAACCAAAAAAGCTATTGACACTGCGCGTGAAAATGGATATAAGGTGATTGTACTTTCTGCTGCGGGACCCGAACTCGTTGAAAAAACAAAAAATGAAATAGGTTTGGATGTTCCTTTTTATGTTATGGATGAAACTACCATCAAAACCATTGTGCGTTCAAATCCGGGATTGGTGGTGCTTCACAAAGGAACTATTGTTCAGAAAGCACATTGGAACGATGTCGAAAAACTGAAGTTTTAAGTTGGAATTATCCACATTCCTATTTGCAAGGGAGAATGTGCTTAAATTTTATTATTCGATGCTTTCTTTTTTTTGTCCCAAAATAGAAAGCAACAAATAAGCGATAATAATCATGGGTAAAGCCAAAAATTGAAAGAAAAGGAGTAGGAGCAGTGAGAGCAAGAGAAAACCATACCTTACGGCATTTTCTTTTAAAGACCAATTTTTGAATTTCAAGGCGAATAAAGGAAGATTTGCATTAAGGATAAAAGCACTAAAAAGGGTCAATCCCACCAAAAACCAAGGATTTAAGATGACAGAAATAGCCGTGGTTGTGGGTTGAAATTCGAGGATAATCGGAAGGCTCAAAATCAAAATTGCATTAGCGGGCGTGGGCAAGCCGATAAAAGAAGTGTCCTGGCGTTCGTCCACATTAAAATTAGCCAAACGATAAGCCGAGGCCAAAGTAATTAACAATCCGAATAAAGCCAACCAAGGAAAATTATTGTGAATAAACGGGTTTTTGCTCCATTCTGATTCCAGGGGCTGATCCAGAGCAGTTGAAAGAAGTTGAAACATCACAATTCCCGGCACCAAACCACTGGTAACCATATCAGCAAGAGAATCCAACTGTAAACCAATTTCACTTTTGACATCGAGGATTCGCGCCAGAAAACCATCAAAAAAATCAAAAACAATTCCCAGACCAACAAAAAGTGCGGCCGTAACCAAATTATTCTGTAAGGCGAAAATTACGGCTATACTTCCCGAAAGGAGGTTAAGAAGTGTAATACAATTGGGAATGTGTTTTTTCATGGGTTGATAAAGTTATATAGTTGTAAAATAATCACCCCCAACAATCCTTCAAACTACAAATGCAATCCACATTCTGTCTTTGGACTATTGTTCCATCTTCCGCTGCGATCTTCCCCCGGAACCGTGCAATGCGCACAACCTATTGAGTTATAGCCTTGTGCCACCAAAGGATGAAAAGGCAATTTATGTTTTTCGATATACTCGTCGCGTTCTTTTTTGCTGATATCCAGTAAAGGATAAAATTTCAGAATTTCTCCTCGCATTTCAAAAATATCAAGACTTGCCCGGTGATCACTCTGCCATCTCATTAATCCGGAAACCCAAATATTGTATTTTTCCTTTATGAGCTCCAGGGGTTTTACTTTATTAATATAACAACAAAAATCAGGATTTTTACGCCAAGTTTCGTCTTTGGTAGTGAAGTCATGTTCTTCCTTGAGCGCCCGAATCGATTTTACATTAAGGCCATATTTTGAAGTTAACATGGCTTTATAGCGCAAAGTTTCTTCAAAATGATACCCTGTATCGATAAAAAACACCTCTTGTTTTGAATTTACGTCTGAAAATAATTTTAGTAAAAACGCAGAAGTTGCGGCAAAAGAACTGGTTAACATAATCTCATTCGTATCAAAATCCTCATAGAGTTTTTTGATGCGTTCCTTGGCACTCAAAGGCTGATAGGCTTTATTGAGTTCTGCAATTTCCCTTTCGGAAAACACCCGTTTTTCTGTGTTTGTTTCGTGCATAAGAACTGGATATCCGTGTGAAGACCTGAAAAAGCCTTAAAATGCAAATTTAAACCATCTGCTTTAAAGACGAAAAACTCAACGGTCGAATAAATTTATCGTTTGATAATTTTCTCGATATATTCAGATTTTTCGCTCCTTATTACCAAAAAATAAATTCCTTTCTCAAAATCAGAAAGAGATAATTCTATCGGAAACTGAAGCTTTTCTTGCCTTAATTTATCGCCCAAGATACCATAAATTTCTATTTCAGCTTCTTTTGTGGTAGAAGAAATGATTTTCAGTTGATCTTTTACGGGGTTCGGAAATATTTTTATTTCGAAGGTTTTGGCTTCCTCGATATTCAAATTCTCCAATTGTTGATAGGCCAAAGTATTGGCTGCTCCGGCCCAGATAAATTCCGGACTGCTGTCCCCGGTTATGTCCGCCACCTGGGTTTCTTCCACAAAAAGATTGGGGTCGGGGTCTAGGATGAGTTCTTGACTGAAATCCATATTGCCGTCATTGAAAAATACTCGCGGATCACCGCTGAAAGCAGTATAAATATCCTGAAAACCATCTTCGTTGGCATCGGTGGCCATGATGGACTTTATGCTGTTTTGTGTTGCCGTGAACATATCGGAATGATGTGTGAAATTTAACTGTCCACCGTTCAGGAAGAGTGATATCTTGCCGTTGGATTTATGGAAGGCCACATCCATCAAATTGTCGTTGTCCGCATCAAAAATGCTCAATGTCGCGATAGTAATCATCGTGCTGCCGGTTATGGTGTGTGGCGTAAAAATCCCTGTGCCGTCGTTTTCATAAACCACGCCACCGATGGTCTCGGCCGTAACCACGTCTTGATCGCCGTCGTTGTCCATATCGGCTATTTTCATGTCCCAACACTCCAAAAGGTTTGGCGAAGTGGCGGTGGTCAAAATGGGTTCTTTGGTAAAGTTGGCATTGCCGTCGTTGCGATAAAAATTGATGGAATGTTGCCAAATGACCACCATGTCTTCATCGGCGTCGGCATCAAAATCTGCAACTTCAATAACTTTTCCGAAAGTAGCTTCCGTGTCGACCAAAACGGGACTACCAAAAACACTTCCATTGGTATTCGGATAAAACCAAAGTTCGCCGTTGGGTTCGGTTATAACTACGATGTCCAAAAATCCGTTCCCGTCAAAATCCCCAAAGTTTGT
>CAYPGZ010000096.1:0-6047 GCA_964410335.1 uncultured Flavobacteriaceae bacterium
AAGTTTGCAATGCGATTGGTGCCCATCACGACGAAATCGAGATGACCTCGTTATTATCGCCAATCATTCAAGTGTGTGATGCCATCAGCGGTGCTCGTCCCGGTGCGAGAAGACAAGTTGTGGATTCATATATGCAACGCTTAAAAGAAATGGAAGATATCGCCTTTGGATTTCCGGGGGTGAAAAAGGCCTATGCCATTCAAGCCGGACGGGAATTACGGGTGATTGTAGAAAGTGAAAAAGTAAGCGACAACATGGCGGCACAACTTTCTTTTGACGTTTCCCAAAAAATCCAGACGGAAATGACTTATCCCGGACAGGTGAAAGTTACGGTAATTAGAGAAACAAGAGCGGTGAATATTGCGAAATAAACTTGAGTTTTTTTACACCATTAATGACCCTTTTTTTACAAATTAGGTACTTGTGACGTGTTTGGAATGCTCGGATCTAAGAGGATTTGTTATAAAATAGTAAAATAGGGATGTGTTCTCAATCAGTAAAGATTGAAATTTTTCTTTTTAAGCCTTAACACATCCTGAATTAGAATTCGAAAACGAGGGGAGGAGCATTACTCTTCCCATCAAATCTACTTTTGAAACAAGGGTCTTTCTCCCATCATTTTGACGGTTCTTTCCCCAATGGATTCAAGAACTTTTTCATTATCGATATTGGAGATAGCTTCATCGATTAGAGCCACAATTTCATCCATATCGTTTTCTTTTAAACCTCGAGTGGTAACCGCTGCTGTCCCAATTCTAATGCCCGAAGTAATAAACGGCGATTGGTCATCAAAAGGCACCATGTTTTTATTGACTGTGATTTTTGCTTTCCCCAGTGCTTCTTCCGCTTGTTTTCCGGTTACTCCTTTATTCCGCAAATCAATGAGCATCATGTGGTTGTCAGTACCGCCGGAAATCACGTCGTATCCTTTATCCATAAAAATCTTTGCCATACGCGCTGCATTTTTCTTCACCTGCACCATATAATATAAATAGGCATCGGTCAGCGCTTCCCCAAAGGCCACGGCTTTTGCAGCGATAATATGTTCTAGAGGTCCCCCTTGATTACCGGGAAATAAGGCACTATTCAGCAAGGTGGACATTTTTTTCAGGTTGCCGTTTTTCAGTTTTTCTCCTAAGGGATTTTCAAAATCTTTTCCCATCAAAATCAAACCTCCGCGAGGACCGCGAAGAGTTTTATGAGTGGTGCTGGTCACGATATGACAATGGGGTAAAGGATCGGAAAGCAGGCCCTTGGCAATTAATCCTGCGGGATGAGCTATATCCGCCATCAAAAGAGCTCCGACATTATCGGCAATTTCTCGAAATTTTTTAAAATCCATATCCCGGGAATAGGCTGAGGCTCCGGCAATAATCAATTTTGGTTTCTCTTTTTCGGCTGTTTGTGCCACGTGCTCATAGTCGATGGTGCCGGTATCTTTATTTATTCCATAAAAAGAAGGCTCATAGAGTTTTCCGGAAAAATTCACGGGAGAACCATGAGTCAAATGACCGCCATGGGATAAATCGAATCCGAGGATTTTATCCCCGGGTTTTAGACAGGCGGCATACACCGCCGTATTGGCTTGTGAACCTGAGTGAGGTTGCACATTGGCATATTCCGCACCAAACAGTTCCCGCACCCGGTCGATGGCGGTTTGTTCGACTTTGTCCACTACTTCACACCCGCCGTAATATCGTTTCCCGGGATATCCTTCCGCATATTTATTGGTTAAGATAGAACCCGCAGCGCGCAATACCTCGTCGCTGACAAAGTTTTCACTGGCAATGAGTTCCAATCCATTTATTTGTCTGGCTTTTTCTTCCTCGATTAAATCGAAAATCTCCTTGTCCATATCGGTTTATAAATTTCTTCAAAAATAAGGGAATTTTGGGGAATTTAGGGGGTTTTAATATTATGTAATGATTTTTTGTGTGGGAGTGTATTGACAATTGGATAGGGAATGCAGTGCAATAGTTTGTATTCGTAATAGCGGGAAACTTTACTTTATATAATATACATATATACGTTTTTCAAAAAAGAAAATTATATCCGTATAAGCTATATTTCATTAAGGGTATGAATGGACGAATTTTTCGCTATAATGAAAAAATAAAATCCGTTTATTTGAAAACCATATCCATCAGTATTTCACAAAACTCATTTCGAAAACTGGTTTGTTTTGTGTAACTTGCGGCTTGTTTTTTTTGATAATCATTACAAAATATAGTATACCATGGGAAAAGGAATTTTCAATGTGCCACCGGCCGTAAATGAACCGGTAAAAAGTTATGCTCCGGGAACTCCGGAACGTGAAGAAGTTTTGTTGGCTTATAAGGAAATGTTCAACACCAAAACTGATATTCCTCTTTATATCGGTTCAGAGGAAATCCGTACAAACAACACGGCCGAGATTCGACCTCCACATGATCACCAGCATGTGGTGGGTACTTATCACAAAGCCGATAAAAAGCATGTGGAGAAAGCTATTGAAACTGCACTGGAAGCCCGAAAAAAGTGGGCCGTTTTGCCGTGGGAACAACGAGCTTCTATTTTTCTGAAAGCTGCAGAATTGATTGCCGGCCCCTATCGCGCCAAAATAAATGCCGCAACTATGATCGGGCAATCCAAAAATATTTTTCAGGCGGAAATAGATTCGGCTTGCGAACTGGTTGATTTCTTGCGTTTTAATGTGGAATATATGACCCAGATATATGAAGAGCAGCCCGAATCAAATGAAGATGCATGGAACCGATTGGAATATCGTCCCCTCGAAGGATTTGTGTATGCCATTACGCCTTTCAATTTCACGGCAATTGCCGGGAATCTGCCTTCCAGTGCAGCTTTGATGGGTAATGTGGCAATTTGGAAACCGAGTAGTACACAAATGCTTTCCGCCGGAGTTATCATGGAAGTATTTAAAGAAGCCGGAGTTCCGGATGGGGTCATCAATATGGTGATGGGTGATGCGGCAATGATTTCGGATACTATCATGGATAGCCCGGATTTTGCCGGAGTACATTTTACGGGAAGTACCGGTGTGTTTCAGGGAATCTGGAAAAAAATAGGAGAGAATATTAAAAATTATAAAACCTATCCGCGAATTGTAGGAGAGACAGGGGGAAAAGACTTTATCATCGCTCATCCTTCTTCAAACCCCAAAGCTGTGGCTACAGCCATCTCGCGTGGAGCTTTTGAATATCAAGGCCAAAAATGTAGTGCTGCTTCGCGTTGCTATCTCCCCAAAAGTCTTTGGCAGGAAATAAAAGAATATTTGTTGGAAGACATGGCCAGTTTTAAAATGGGATCACCCGAAGATATGGGTAACTTTATCAACGCCGTAATCAATGAATCTTCTTTTAATAAGCTTGCAAAATATATCGATCAGGCTAAAAAAGATAAAAACGCCGAAGTGATTGCGGGGGGAAATTACGATAAATCTAAAGGATGGTTTATCGAACCTACCGTGATTTTGACTACAGATCCCAAATATCCGACCATGGAAACCGAACTTTTTGGTCCGGTGGTAACCATTTATATTTATGAAGATAGCAAATGGGAAGAAACTTTGCATTTGGTAGATGAAACCAGTATCTATGCTTTGACGGGTGCTGTGTTTTCCACCGATCGATATGCCACGACACAGGCTACGCAAATTCTACAAAACTGTGCCGGAAATTTCTATATCAATGATAAACCAACCGGAGCCGTTGTGGGACAACAACCCTTTGGGGGAGCACGTGCCAGCGGTACCAACGATAAAGCAGGTTCTAAATTGAATCTTTTGCGTTGGGTTTCGCCTCGTACCATCAAGGAAACTTTTGTTTCTGCAACGGATTACAGATATCCTTTTTTGGGATAAGCTTCTGAGGAAATAATTAATGAAGTGATTAGAGCTTTTTATCAGTAAAAGCTTTAATCACTTTTTTTATTGCTATCAAAAAATTAAAAACTATAAAGGCAGGTAAACCACTTTTTTGGTGTCGAAAAATTCATCACTAAAGAAATCGGATAAGGGAAAGATTTCGGCTTTTGGGAAAGGAGCTAGTTCCTCCGATAAATCGCCACCTTTGAGGTAAAGAATTCCGTTTTTGCGTTCATGTAAGCTTTTTTTGGAGGTTTTTCCTTTTACCCAATGCACAAAAGTGGGCATAGCCGCAACGGCGCGACTAACGATAAAATCATATTTGCCATTGATTTCCTCCACCCGTTGATTGAAGGTCGTTACGTTTTTTAGCCCCAATTCCTTTTTAACTGCTTCGACGACTTTTATTTTTTTTCCGATACTATCGACCAGGTGGAATTGTGTTTTGGGAAAGAGAATGGCAAGAGGAATACCCGGGAACCCCCCACCGGTACCTACATCCAGGATTTTAGCGCCGGGTTGGAAGGTTTGAACTTTGGCTATGCCGAGAGAATGCAGAACATGCCGAAGATAAATCTCTTCCACATCTTTACGAGAAACTACATTTATTTTTTTGTTCCAGTCTTTATAAACCTTTCCGATGGAAGAGAATTGGCTCAATTGTTCTGCCGATAAATCCGGGAAATATGAGTTTATTTTTTCCAATTGATTTGATTTAAATGCAAAAATAGGAAAACTTGGAGGACAAAAGATGGGAAATACAGAACCCGTCAGCCTTGAAACATGTAACTTTAGTTCTATATTTGTAGGAATTCTTCATAGGAATAGAATATGATGAAAACCACATGGAATCATCTTCTATGATGAAAAAGCCGGTATGAAAGTTTTCGACCAAATGGAATAGAAATTTGAAAGGGACATGTCGGAAAAAGAAATTGAATTTTTAGAAAAAACATATTAATCACATTTTTTTATAAAAAAGCATCACGTGGAAAAGCTCTCTGACAAAATCAATCGTTTACAAACCTCGGCTACATTGGCCATGGCGGCTAAAGCGCGCGAACTCAAAGCCCAAGGAAAAGATATAATCAGTTTAAGTCTGGGAGAACCTGACTTTCACACTCCTGATTATATAAAAGAAGCTGCCGTGCGAGCGATAAACGAAAATTATCATTCCTACACACCGGTGGATGGGTATGTGGAATTGAAAAAAGCAATCATCCAAAAATTTAAACGCGACAATGATTTAGTTTATGATGAGACTCAAATCGTGGTTTCTACTGGAGCAAAACAAGCCCTATACAATGTAGCTGCAGCAATCATTAATCCCGGAGATGAGGTCATTTTGCCTGCTCCTTACTGGGTGAGTTATGCCGATATCGTTAAATTGAACGGCGGCGTGCCCGTGGTGGTGGAAACCTCTATCGAAAACGATTTTAAAATCACCCCCCAACAACTTGAAAAAAGCATTACCTCAAAAACCAAAATGCTTTGGTACAGTTCTCCGTGCAATCCCAGTGGCTCGGTTTACAGCAAAAATGAGTTGGGACTTTTGGCCGAGGTGCTTGAAAAACATCAGCAAATTGTGGTAGTGAGTGATGAAATTTATGAACATATCAACTTTACGGGCGAACATATTTCCATGGCGAATTTTGAAAATATGTACAACCGAACCGTAACGGTTAACGGTGTTTCAAAAGCTTTTTCGATGACAGGCTGGCGGATTGGGTATATCGGAGCTCCTACCTACATTGCCCGCGCTTGTACAAAAATGCAGGGACAAGTGACCAGCGGTGCTAATTGTATTGCACAACGGGCGGTAATTACTGCTTTGGAGGAGCCTGTTTCCAGAATACAATATATGATTGACGAGTTTGCCAAACGACGGAAAATTATCTTGGATTTACTAAATGAAATTGAGGGATTTCAGTGCAATGAACCCGAAGGTGCCTTTTATGTTTTTCCGGATATTTCCCATTATTTTGGAAAAACCTTAAACGGCATAAAAATCGAGACTGCTTCTGATTTTTCCATGTATTTGTTGGAGAAAGCACTGGTGGCCACAGTTTCGGGTGAGGCCTTTGGCGATCCAAACTGCATACGGATTTCCTATTCTGCCGGTGAAAATGAAATTCGCGAAGCAGTGAGAAGAATTAAGGAAGCGGTTTCTTGAAAAAGTATG
>CAYPGZ010000097.1:0-5841 GCA_964410335.1 uncultured Flavobacteriaceae bacterium
GGTTCAGTCAATCCCGCAGGTGCGGGACATTCATGTTGGGTCGTACCGACCACACAGGCTGACCCGATATATCGGGGAATGCTTAGTTATTACCTGCTGGCTTTTCTGCGTGGTTAATCTTGGAATCTATAAACTTTCTAGTTCAATTAATTCAAGACGACCTCTATTGCCTTTTCTAAAAACTCGTCTTTTCCTGATTTAACTCCTTCAATTGATTTACTGACATAGATATCAGGAAGCACTCCAACGCTGTGAAGCTGAGAACCATCGTGTTTTACCACTTTCATTCCTGTCCAACTAATAGTGAAATCTCCTAAAAGGGTAAAAGGATTTACATTGCCATTTGTGCCTGCGGTTGGTTGGCCAACTATGGTTGCTAAATGATAGCCTTCAATAAAACTCATATAGCTTTCAGCGTAACTTATGGCACTTCCGTCAATAATAAAAACAACTTTCTTATCTCCTAAAAAAGGTTTTTTTGGTTGCAGTTCCCATCCAAGGTTCTCAAATCCTACAATTTTTTCTTGATTGGGACCTGTTATTCAATTTCCTTTCAACCTTCGCTACCTTTGGGGTTTACGCTGTTTCGATTTTTAAGGAAGTCATGGATAAAGAACCGCCAACAGGTTTGTCATTGAATAAGGTTATTTTTTCGTTTTCCTCCTTTAATGCCAGGGTATAAAGTAGCGGCAAATAATGCTCTGGTGTGGGGATGGCTAGATCAAAGGCCTTTCCCTGTGATTTAAAATTGATCAGTTTTTGATGGTCGCCACTTAAAATGTGCCTTTTCATCATTTCATTGGCTTCTGTTGCCCAATCAAAAGCAAACTCTTCATTTAATTTTTTCCAATCTACCAAACGTAGGTTATGCACTATATTTCCACTTCCAATTATCAATACTCCTCTCTGGCGAAGGACGCTAATTTCCTTTGCCAGTTCATAATGATATTTTGCTGGTTGCGAATAATCTATGCTCATTTGTATTACCGGAATATCCGCATTGGGGTATAAATGCTTCACTACGCTCCACGATCCGTGGTCCAGTCCCCATTTATTGTCTAAGCCAACATCGGTTTTGGTAATGATTTTTTTGGTTTCTACTGCCAATTCCGGACTTCCGGGCGCAGGATATTGAACATCGAACAAAGCTTGCGGAAAACCCCCAAAATCGTGTATTGTTGGCGGGTTTTGCATGGCCGTTACAAAGGTGCCTTTGGTTTCCCAATGTGCCGAAATGCAAAGAATGGCACTTGGCCGCACCAACTCCTTCCCTAATTTTTTAAATGCCAAAACGAATTCATTCTCTTCAATGGCATTCATCGGACTACCATGACCCAGGAACAACACGGGCATTTTAGCGGTCTTGTTATTGGATTCCGTTAATTTATTTAATGCTTTAAGGTTCATTGTTGTTGCTTTTTATGGTAAATACACCCAGTTTTAAGAATGCTTTTCTTTCTGTCATGTTTTCACGATTCGTTTGGCACTTTCGGAAGCAACGATCAATCCGCCTGCAAGCATGATGATATCTTTGAGTACCAATCTTCCGGCTCCTGATAAATAAGGGAAGCCATGTTGCGGGGTGGGAAAATCTCCACCAAGGTCTGGCACATATACTTCAGGGGTGGTAATTAAAAAGGTTAGGGTTACAATGGACATCCCAAAGGTTAAGAGGCCACCAACCAAACCTATTTTTGCATACCATATTCCGAGCAAGGTGAGGGTCCCGATTATTACAATAACGGTTCCCAAACCATAAGAAAAAAGATAGGTTCTATTTTCTTTGTGCCAATCAATGTTCTTTTGAACGGTTTTGCCTTCAGGATTTTTATAGTCCCTATACTCCGGTGCTTGTTTGTTATAAAAAAATGACATCAGCGGACTGTTTGCCACGAACGGCACTATGCCATCTGCTTCGTATTGGTAAACTTTCAATCCGCCAATCCAAGCCATCACAATGAATATGGATATTCTTAGTAGGTTGATGAATTGTGTTTGGGAATTGGCCAAATAAGTAACTAGTTGCTCCATAGCGGTGTATATTAAAATTATTTGATGTTCAATTAGTTTGTCGGAATACAGC
Organism: uncultured Flavobacteriaceae bacterium; assembly: GCA_964410335.1. Lineage (GTDB taxonomy): Bacteria > Bacteroidota > Bacteroidia > Flavobacteriales > Flavobacteriaceae > DASSWG01. The sequence continues at coordinate 2,084 of CAYPGZ010000097.1, forward strand.
ATCGGCGTCCATGTATGGTCTTTAAGATACGCCCTTCAAATTAGTTTTCATTAATGAAATAGGAAAAACCCTCCCAACATCGATGGGTACTTTTCTGAAAGCAAAACCCATATCAATTACACATTCACCACTATTGAAATTTTTAAAAAGTATTGCCACCACTGGGGATGGCAATACTTTAAAAGGGTACTTATGAGTTACCGAAAATATTTGATTCGCCTCCGTCTATGGCAATGGTCTGTCCGCTCACATAGCCGTTTTCTTCACTTAAAAGGAAGGCTACCACTTTGGCAACTTCGTGTGGTTGGCCCAAACGTTTAGTAGGGTTACGTTTTGCATATTCGGCCTCTGCGGCTTTTGGATCTTCAGGATCAACCTGTTTGAAAGCTTCTGCAACCATAGGTGTTAAAATTGCACCTGGGGCAATGGCATTGGTGAGAATTCCGTCACTACCATATTCCAAGGCGGCATTTTTTGTCATTCCTGAAACTGCGTGCTTGCTGGCTACATACGGCACTTGATTCAACACCCCACGAATACCGCCTACCGAGGCTACGTTTACAATACGGCCAAACTTTTGCTTTTGCATTACAGGAATTACATAACGCATGCCGTAATACACGCCCATTAGATTGATGTCTATCACCTTTTTGAAAATGTTTACATCATATTCGGTAATGCTTGCCTGCTTGCCTTCAATGCCTGCATTGTTGTACAATCCGTCAATTCGTCCGAAAGTCTTTACGGTTTCATCCACATAATTCTTTACGGCTTCTTCATTTGATACATCAGCTAGTACGGTAACGATTTTTACGTTGGGAAACTCCTTAGAGATTTCTGTTTTCGCATCCAACAAGGATTTTTCGTTGTAGTCAACCAACATAAGATTTGCACCTTTTGAAGCCAGCTCTTTTGCGGCTGCATGTCCAAGTCCCATAGCAGCACCTGTGATAATAATTACTTTATTTTTCATATTTTTCGTGGTTTTTATAAGATTCGTTTATTTTCAATATATCCCTATTGTTATGAAAACAATCAGTCCCATTTACTTCTTGTCGAGAGGGCATATTTTCCGCCTCCTGTAAAAACAAGGCCAATAGCTCCAAACATGAATAGTGCGGCTGCCTCAATGGCCCAGGCGCCAGACGCTGCCAACAAGAATATATCCTCCAGATGTACCATCCAAACTGCGGTTGCCATCGTAAACGCAAGTATCAGTGCTGCAATTTTGGTCCTGAAACCAATAATCAACAATAATGGCGCAACAATTTCGCCCACATAAACACCCAGTGCGAAGAATGCCGGCAAGCCTAGCTCGGTCAATAAACCTTCAATAAAGTCCAATCCATAAATTAGTTTATGAACACCGTGCAAAATCATTAAAATTCCCAAGGTAAGTCGCCAAGTAAGTAGCCCGGCATTTAAATTTGTTTTCATTTTCATTATATTAAATCGTTCAGCATAATTTTTCACTACAACGTACATGTAAGGCTGACGATAGTGTTGGTTTTTTAAAATCCTCGCCCGCTCCCTTACCTTTAAAAAGTATTACTGTTTTGCAAATTGTAGGTGGGCTATTATGGTTACATCCTTGCCTATACCTGCTGCCGTGGGGTCATAATCAATTTTAAAATCAAATCTATTAATGGTTGTAGTGGCTTTTAATCCTAGTTTTTCGCCTTTCTCACTCTTGACAGACCCCCCGTAATTGATATCAAAAATCACGTCTTTAGTCACATTCTTTATAGTCAATTTGCCATACAGTAGGTATTGGTCAGGTTTTCCTGTAGCGAGGATCTTGGTGCTCTTAAAAGTCATTTTAGGATATTTTTCGACTTCAAAAAAATCGGCACTTCTCAAATGGTTGTCCCTATCCTTAACATTGGTATCGATGCTTTTTACATCAACGGTAAAATCAAAGTTTGCATCTTTCAATGCTTCTCCATTTGTAGTTAGTACGCCGGTATATTCCGTAAATTTCCCATTCACGATACTAATGCCGGAATGTGAAATATTGAAATTTAAGGACGAATGGTAAGGGTCAACCTTCCATGAAGTTTGTGCGTATGAGTTGAAACCCAAAAATGCAATTGCTAGTAAAATCAGTGTTTTTTTCATAATCGTATAAAATTAAATTGTTAATATTATTTGATTACAAAGATAATAGCACTACTTACAAAATGAATTACACTTTTCGGTAAGCGATATGTAGATTTAGGAAATCAACCTATTTTTCATTTCTTCGCGGAACTCGGTTGGCGATTGTCCCGACTTTTTTTTGAAGACATTTGAGAAATATGAATTTTCGTTGTAGCCCAGTTCATAAGCTATTTCAGCAATGGTCTTTTCTGTGGAGATCAATAGATTTTTAGCTTCGATCAATTTGCGGGTTTCAATAATTTCCGACACGCTTTGTTCTAAAATATTCTGACAGATAATATTGAGGTTCCTTGAGGACATAAAAAGTTTTTCCGCATAAAACTCAACGCTTACAGGTCTTCGGTAATTCTCTTCGAGAATAGAGAGAAAGTTTCCGAATGAAATATGCTGCGTTTTTTGCAAAGGCCCATCCTGTGGTTCCAACTTTTTTCTTTCTGCTTCTATCATCGAGAACAAAACGCCCAACAGTTGCCTGATGATGGAAAGGTTTGGGTTTATTTGTTGTGTTTCAGCATACATCATTTCGCAAAGTATAACGAATCTCTGAAAACAGTATCCGTTTTCAAATTGTAAATTGGCCTGTGTGTGATAGAGTGAATAAAGTTGAAAAGTGGTTTCCGGAATAAACTCACTTTTGAAACGGATAGCCCAAAAATTGCACTTGCCATTTCGGATTTTTGGAATCAATCGGTGTGTTTTCCCTTTGGTGATAAAACTCACGAAGGGCGATTGTGTGGTAGTGATATTAAAATCAATAAAATGCTCCAATTCACCTTCTATACCAATTAACAACTCTTCAAAATCGTGATTATGGGGTTCATTAGGTTGGGAAGCAATCTTTTTGGCTTCTTCCTCGTCCACTTTAAAGATGTGAAAAAGTTTATTCTTCATTATGCTGGTGGTTGTTTTAGGGTGTAGGTAACGTTTTGGCTATGCGCAGTGAGAGATTGACGCACTGACTTTTGGATTTAATACCAAAATTTAAATATATAAAATTACTTTTGGGTTTTGTATTTATCGGCTATTGCGTTTATAAAATGTTGTAGGTAGTTTTTTATTCCACACTATATATCCGAACAGACCAAACCCAATAATAATCATTCCTATTATTCCAAATTTCAATCCTAAAGTTGGGTTTTCATAAAATCTGTCATTAAACAAACCAAAACCTAATGAGATTACCCATATTGGTAAAAAAGATAGGCTGATAAAAATGGCCAAATATTTTGGATTTGAATACTTTGTCAATATGGAATGAACTATGGGGGCAATATGGATTTCCGAAATACCCATAAAAAGTATTGATAGCAAATAAAGGATTGTATATTTTTCAGTGGGGACTTCTGGAATTAACAATAAAATACCAATTGAAATAGCTCCAAATATTAAACCCAACATTAATTTAAAGAATTGCGAACTATAAAAATATGTCCATATTATTATTGCAATTATACCTATTGGCAAAATAAGGTAGGAATTAATAGTGTGCCAATTACTTTTCAATATTTCAATAGTCGAAATTTCATTGAATTGAGCTTGTATATCGGAAGTGTAATTTAAACTCTGTCTGGTTTTTCAACCCTTCGGGGCATGCCCCG
>CAYPGZ010000098.1:0-5623 GCA_964410335.1 uncultured Flavobacteriaceae bacterium
GGAAAGCAAATTAGATTGAAACCGTCTATTTTATTTCACATTTAATCAATAAAAAATCCCTCTGTCATTCCGGGCAGAGGGATTTTAATTTCTTGTGAATCTACTTTCTTAAAAAGTTAATTATTCATGATGTGGATGGTTTCCTTTTTCACCAATTCTAATTTTTCTTTCAGCGATAAATTTTCAGAAAGCTTTCCTTCTGCAATCAATTTCAGCATTGCTTTATCTTGAGCTCGACCTTTTTTCATGGCTTCGGAGTAGGGGATTTCTTCCTGAAAAGTAACCAATCGATATTTTGAAGAATATTCCTCGGCAAATTCTTGTTCAAAAGCGGTTTCTAATCTTCGTTTCTGCTGAAAAAGCGGATCGGCAGTTGCTTCCTTCATTTCATCGAAATTGTCAAGTGCGAGATCAGCAATGGCGTCAGCGTCTTTCTTGCGATGATTTTCATATTCGGTAAAAATTTTTGCCCAATCGCCTTTGTATTTTTCCATAAAACCGTCAAGCACCACCACGTCTTCAAAAGAAGCATTCATTCCTTGGCCATAAAACGGAACTACGGCGTGAGCAGCATCGCCCATCAAAAGAATTTTTCCTTGATATTGCCATGGAAAACAGCGGACTGTACCTAATTCTCCGATAGGGTTATGGAAAAAATCCGTGGTCAAATCCGGCATCGATTCCAATGCATCCGAATAGTCTTTTTTAAAATATTCCAAGACTTTCTCCGGTGTTTTCAAATTTTCAAAATTATATTCTCCGGAGGCCAGAGATAAAAATAAAGTCACCGTAAAACTGCCATCTTGATTGGGAAGAGCGATGACCATATTTTCTCCACGAGGCCAGATATGCAAGGCATTTTTGTGGATTTTCCATCCGTTATTTTCGGTTGGCGGGATACGCAGTTCTTTATATCCATGGGAAAGAAATTCCTGTGAAACCTCAAAATCAGGATTTTTTTCCAAGCTATGCCTCACCGCCGATCCGGCACCATCGGTTCCAAAAATAATATCGGCTTGGATGGTGGTTTTTTGCTTGCTGTGAAAATCTTCAAACTCGGCTGAACTCGATTGATTGGAGGTAGTACCAAAATCAACTGACAGACAATTTTGATTGAAGCTGATGGAAACGTTAGGCATTTTTTCGGCTTCATCCAAAAGTAGAGCATTCAATCCTGAACGGGAAACCGAGTTGATATATTCGTCTTTTTTTCCGCTGTAAGGTGATAAAAAACTATTTCCTTCCCGGTCATGAATCATGCGTCCATGCATGGGAATACAGAGTTTTTCAACTTTATGCTGAATTCCCGCAAGTTTCATCGCTTTGATACCTCGATCGGACAAGGCGAGATTTATCGACCTTCCTGCAACGAGTTGGGTTTTTCGAAGATCGGGTCGTTTCTCCATCATATGGATTTTATAACCGCGTTGTGCCAGTCGCAGCGCCAATAAAGAACCGCAAAGTCCAGCTCCGATAATTAAAATTTCGGTCGAAGCGGGAATTTCTTGATTGGAAATAGAATCGCTCATATCTTTTCTGATTTCTTCTAATATTTAATTCAGAACTACTCTAAACAGGTTTTTAGTTTTTCCGAAAATCGAAATACATCCTCAAAATTATTATACAAAGGAGTAGGGGCAACACGAATAACGTCCGGTTCGCGCCAATCACTAATTACACCTGCTTCTGTGAGTTTTTTATGCAGATTTTTGTCGGCATTTTTCACTTGAATAGAAAGTTGACACCCACGTTGATCGGGGTTTTTCGGGGTAATAATGTGAATGCGTTTATCGTTCAGATGCTCAATCAAGAATTCCAAATATCCGGTTAGTTTTCTTGATTTCTCCAAAAGATTTTCCATTCCTGCTTCATCAAAAATATCCAGAGATGCCCGAATGGCTGCCATGGAAAGGATGGGTGGATTGCTCAGTTGCCATCCTTCAGCACCGGGAATGGCTTCAAAATCTTTCCGCATATTAAACCGCGTACTTTTATTGTGTCCCCACCAGCCTGAAAAACGTTTGAGTTCTTGGTTGGCTGCATGTCTTTCATGCACAAAGGCGCCACCCAAACTGCCCGGTCCACTGTTGAGATACTTGTAGGTGCACCACATGGCGAAATCCGGTCCGGCATTGTGCAAATCGGGGAAGATATTTCCTGCGCCATGAGCCAAATCGAATCCTACTTTGCAACCGTATGCATGGCCAAGTTCTGTGATTTTCTTTATTGGAAAAAATTGACCGGTATAATAATTTGTATTTCCAATCAACAACAGTGCAATTTGATCTCCTTGCTCTTCCATGATCTTTTCTAAATCCTCAAACCGGCATAATTCTTCTCCCGGGCGGGGTTTCCAAAGCAATAAACTTTCTTTTGGGTCGAGATTGTGGAATTTTAGTTGGCTTTCGACCGCGTATTTATCCGAAGGAAAAGCATCGCTTTCAATCAGGATTTTATATCTTTTTTTTGTGGGTTGAAAAAAAGAGACCATCAACAAGTGCAAATTGGTGGTGAGCGTATTCATCACCACAACTTCGTTTGGTTTTCCACCTACAATTCTGGCCATTTTTTCGGTAAGGAATTCATGATAAGGCAACCAGGGATGTTTACCTTCGGTGTGACCTTCCACCCCAAGATTTGCCCAATCTCTCAATTCTTCAGCAAGATATTCTTGTGTTTTTTTTGGTTGTAATCCCAGCGAATTTCCACAAAAATAGAGTAGTTCTTTTCCTTTTTTATCTTTAGGAATATGAAATTCGGAACGAAATTTTTTCAAAGGATCTTCACTGTCCATCTGCTGTGCAAAAGCGAGGGAATTTTGATAAGTTATATTCATCTATATAAAAAAAAGATTTCGCACAAAACTACAAAGAAAAGTGCTTTTTTTAAGAAAGTCTTATCCTCGATTCTGACTTTCAGGAAACATAGCTTTTCTTGATAAAGTTTAATTATGAAAAGGAAAATACTCAAAGCGGTTAGAAGCTCCTGCATTTTGGTTAACTTTACGGCCTGCATAATTTTTTTAAAATCAATATTTATTTATGAAGACCGATATGTTCCAAGCCCCGGATTATTACCATTTGGATGAACTACTTTCCGATGAGCAAAAAATGGTTCGCGATGCCGCACGGGAATGGGTGAAACGTGATGTTTCCCCGATTATTGAAGAAGCTGCACAAAAAGCGGAGTTTCCAAAATCAATTATCAACGGATTGGCCGAAATAGGAGCTTTCGGTCCTTACATTCCCACAGAATACGGGGGTTCAGGCTTGGATCAGATTTCTTATGGCTTAATTATGCAAGAGATTGAACGCGGAGACAGTGGCGTGCGCTCAACGGCTTCAGTGCAATCTTCCTTGGTGATGTTTCCGATTTGGAAATACGGCACCGAAGAACAACGAAAAAAATTCTTACCAAAATTAGCAACCGGCGAATGGATGGGAGCATTCGGTCTGACCGAACCCGATCACGGTTCCAATCCGGGAGGGATGACCACAAACTATAAAGACAAAGGCGATTATTATCTTTTGAACGGTGCAAAAATGTGGATTTCCAACGCTCCTTTTTGTGATGTGGCTGTGGTTTGGGCCAAGAATGAAAACGGCAGGATTCATGGATTGCTTGTGGAGCGTGGAATGCAAGGTTTCTCAACCCCTGAAACCCATAACAAATGGTCATTGCGCGCTTCGGCCACGGGAGAATTGATTTTTGACAACGTGAAAGTGCCTAAAGAAAATCTTTTGCCCGGAAAAGATGGATTGGGGGCGCCTTTGGGTTGTTTGGATTCTGCGCGCTACGGAATTTCTTGGGGAGCAATTGGCGCGGCCATGGATTGTTATGACACTGCTCTGCGTTATGCAAAAGAACGTCATCAGTTTGGAAAACCCATTGCCGGTTATCAATTGCAACAAAAAAAACTGGCGGAGATGATTACCGAAATAACCAAAGCCCAGTTGATGGCTTTCCGATTGGGACAATTAAAAAATGAAGGAAAAGCCACTTCTGCACAAATTTCTATGGCGAAACGGAATAATGTAGAAATGGCTCTAAAGATCACCCGAGAAGCTCGACAAATTTTGGGCGCCATGGGAATTACCGGCGAATACAGTATTATGCGCCATATGATGAATCTGGAAAGTGTCATAACCTATGAAGGAACACACGATATTCATTTGTTGATTACCGGACAGGACATTACAGGGATTTCGGCTTTTTGATTTTAAGCAAGGTGGGAAGAATCCTAAAAAAGCCCATTTAGTTCCCGATCGACCCTATTGATGATTTCCCCCAAATCTTCTCTATTATCGACAAAGTTGAATTCATCTACATTGATAATCAATAAATTTCCTTTGTCATAATCTTGAATCCAGGCTTCATATCGCTCGTTAAGCCGGTTAAGGTAGTCGATGGAAATCGAGGTTTCATATTCTCGTCCCCTTTTTTGAATCTGAGCCACGAGATTAGGAACACTACTGCGGAGATAAATCAGTAAATCCGGCTCCTTAGTCACGGATTCCATCAAATCGAAAAGAGATTTGTAGTTTTCAAAATCCCTATTGGTCATCAAACCCATTGCATGCAAGTTAGGAGCAAAAATATAGGCATCTTCATAAATTGTTCTGTCTTGAATAATATTTTTCCCGCTTTCGCGGATTTCCACAATTTGACGAAAACGCGTATTTAAAAAATATACCTGAAGATTAAAAGACCAGCGCTCCATCTCGTGATAAAAATCTTCTAAATAGGGATTTTCCAAAACATCTTCATATTGGGGAATCCATCTGAAATGTTTGGCCAATAATTTGGTTAGCGTGGTTTTTCCGGCACCTATATTTCCGGCAATGGCTACATGCATTTTGAGGGGGATTAGGATTTAAATTATAGAAAAAAGTAAGAATAAGATGTTGAACTCCACTTAATTCCTTTCTTCAATTTTATAAATATATATTATTTCTCCGTTGTAAAGATAAAGATTTTCGTCATTTAAATAAAAGGATTGAATCCGGGTGTGTGACAATTTTAATGCTTTGAAAGAAGAAGATTCTTTTTCCTTTAAATAAAGTTCGTGGCCATTTTGGGCGATTATTCTTCCCGTGCTCACCGCAAAATGAGTGAAGCCCTCATGGGGGATTTTCTCCAACAAACTGCCGTATTGATTGTATTTCTCGATATTTTTATCAGTAAGCAACCAACAAAAATTGAAATTGCTTTTTTGATCGAGGATTTTTGCCGAAACCGTTTGGGTAGTAACGAGGGTTTTCTTGCGGATATAGTTATAAACTTCCAATTTACGGGAATCCGAATTGAAGAGCCATAGCGATTGGTTGCCGGCAGAAGTTACAAATTTCAAGTTTTTGAAATGAGGCAAGGCATTAAACCTCACCCGGTCTATTTCGACCAAATGTCGATCCAAAAAAACCACAGTGTTTGTAGAATTATAAAACAACACGATTTTCAACGGATTGATGATATCGGCATAAGTAGGTTCGCCAAGTTGTAAATCGGTGAATTGATATGTCTTTAGAAAATCTGATTTATAGAAAATATTGTCTTTAATGTAATAATGACTTCCGTAATTGTCCGTGCCGAAGTATTTTTCGGCTTGAAGCGAGGTTTGATCTAA
>CAYPGZ010000099.1:0-3500 GCA_964410335.1 uncultured Flavobacteriaceae bacterium
AGATAAAAATTGCATAGCCCAATATCAATAAAAACCTAATGTTGTAAAGGTTTTTGCCGGGATGAAATTTTCAACCAAAGATAAACCTGCAAACTAAAAATTCCTGTGGCTAGCAATAAATGCAAGGTTTGTGTGGAAAAAGGAAAAGCAAAATAGGCCATGAGTATTCCGGTGAAAATTTCCAATAAAAGGAGCAGAAACATCCAATCAACAAGTTTAAAGTGCAATTTCTCTTTTCGGTTTTTCCACCATAAACCAAAATTGGCAGCAAAAATCACTATCGAAAAGGTGCGATGAAAATAATAATCAAAGTTGGGATTAGACAGCCATGCAATTTTATTCCCATATCCGAAAATATCCATTTGTGTATCGATGAACTGGCGAACTTGAGTTCCAATACCGATTTGAATGAAAGTCAGCACTAGACATACCACCAACAAGACTCTAAAACCTTTGGTAATATTGATTGGAATGATTTTTTCTTTAGATATAAAAAGCAGATATAGCAAAAGCCCTACAATTAACAATGCCATCAGCATGTGGATGGTAATTTGAGCCGGTTCTAAAACCGAGTAAACGACCGTGGCTCCCAACCACGCCTGAAAACCCATCATAAAAACCAAAATCCAGGAAAGTATGGGAATCCTTTTTTTGACTTTCCATTTTTTTAGAGAAAGAACTGCCATCACAAAAACTGCCAATCCCGACAAAGCCCCGAACAATCGATTGATATATTCTGTCCAGGTGTGAACCGGATTAAACTCAGCATAATCATGCTTGGTATAAAGATTCCAATTTGCGGATTCAAATTCCTCTCCTGAGACAAAATCTTCTGCGGCAACTTGCAGGCTTTCATCCTTAATGATGACTTGCCCTTTATGAAAACTCTGATTGGGTTTCCATTCCAATTGACTTCTTTCCACGGGCGGAATAAAATGTCCGAAACATTTGGGCCAGTCCGGACACCCCATGCCGCTTCCCGTCATTCGTACCACGGCGCCGGCAATAATTACGAGATAAACGGTGATTAAAGCAATTTTTACGGATTTTCTATACATGGCGCTGAATTTTACTGCCCGGAGAATTTATGTTTGTTTTGTTTTCTCAGCCAATCTTCAAACCGTTTTCTGCTTTTTCGCCGGGTTGCAACAAAATCACATCTTCCTTATCCACAGCGCCCAAAATGAGGCATTCACTCATAAAATCGGCAATTTGTTTTTTGGGAAAATTGATGACTGCCACCACTTGACGGTTCAGCAAATCTTCTTTTTTGTAGCGTTTGGTGATTTGAGCCGAGGTTTTTTTTATCCCGATTTCAGGACCAAAATCCACTTTCAATTGATAAGCAGCTTTTTTTGCACGGGGAAAATCGTCAACTTGTAGGACGGTGCCTATCCGCATATCGATTTTTTCAAAGTCTTTCCAGCTGATTTCCATCAAATTAAATTTATGAGAGAGGGTTGATTCCTTAATCGGATTTTCGTAAATTTAAACCCTTGCAAATTTAAACATAAATCATGGCATTAACATCAAATATGCTCCCTTTGGGCACATCAGCACCGGATTTTTTATTGCCGGACACTATTACTAAGGATATGTATACACTCCAAGATATCCGTGGGAAAAAAGGAACGGTGGTGATGTTTATCTGCAACCATTGTCCGTATGTGAAACATGTGAATGAAGAAATCGTACGCGTGGCAAATGATTATCGTGCATCAGGATTTGGTTTTGTGGCTATTTCCAGCAACGATGTAGAAAAATATCCCGAAGATCATCCCGAATTAATGTGGAAAGTAGCACGAGAAGAAAAATATCCGTTTCCTTATCTTTATGATGAAACACAGGAAATTGCAAAAAAATACGATGCCGCCTGTACTCCCGATTTTTATGTTTTTGATGCAGATTTAAAACTTGTTTATCGCGGACAGTTGGATAATTCTCGTCCGGGAAACAGCATACAAGTGACCGGTCGTGATTTGCGCGAATCTCTGGATAATATTTTAAACAACAGTCCACAACGCAAGGATCAAAAACCAAGTATGGGATGCGGTATTAAATGGAAATAAGTTTTAACCAATTTTTTATAACCTAGACTAAAACTCTTGTAACATTTTTTTTTAATGCTCGTCATTTAAATAGAACCAAAAATGTTACAGCTATGAAGACTTTTGAAACGCATCTAAAGGAGTTTGAACACGCATTTACCAACCAAAGAAAAAACCGTTCATTTTTTACGAAGAATAATCGTTTGACTCTTTGGAATGAAAAGAGGCGTTTTGAGCGAATGTAAATTGCCGTTGACCTAAATCCCGGTCGAATTATAATCTCCTCCCAACTTTAAAACCCTTTTAGGTAGAAATCCTGAGAGGGTTTTGTTTCAAAAAGAAAAAATGAAAAATATCATATAATTTCTGCACTCAGACCGGCTTCCAAAATTAATGAACAACGCGGCTCTAAATCCTCATAATCGCCTGTTTTTACACCACATTTTCCGGTGTAATGAATCAGAAGTGTGCATTGTTCGGCTTGCAATTCATCGTGGTCGCAAGTTTGCATCAAGGTTTCGATGACATGGTCGAAAGTATTAACATCATCGTTATAGACCACGATTTCATTTTCTTTTTTCTCCAAAGTTTCCGTCAAGATATCTTCGCGGACTTTTTCGTGGGTACTCATTGTTTCTAAAGCATTAATAAGTGTTTCACTTGTTTGAGCGGAACACGGGATTAATTATTTATATTTTTTTATAAAATTACAACCAAAAGGCAGAGGACAAGATACTGAAAATCCGTTTCGGGAAAAAATTATTTAACGAATTTAACAGCAATCCACTGATCTCTTTCGGAATGGAAAGCGTAATTCATGCCTAATTCTTCACATTTTTCCCGGATTGCTTCCAGATCCTGTTGATAAAATCCGCTTAAATAAAGTTCCCCGTTTTGATAAAGGCTTTTATAATACGCCTCCATATCATTCAACAAAATATTTCGGTTTATATTGGCCAAAATTATATCGTATTTTTTTCCTTTCAGCAAAGCTGCGTGGCCTTCATAAACATTGATGCGAGAGCAATTATTATGCTGGATATTCTCTAGACTATTGGTATAACACCACGGATCATTATCGATTGCATCTATTTTTTTTGCCCCCATTTTTTCGGTGATAATCGCCAAAACAGCAGTTCCGCATCCCATGTCGAGTACGGTTTTATCTTGAAAATCATTTTCCAAGATAAACTGTGCCATCATATAAGTGGTGGCATGATGTCCTGTTCCGAAAGACATTTTTGGTTCGATGACGATATCCAGTCCTGTGTTGGGTTTTGGATGAAAAGGCGCGCGAATGCTACAACGATTTTCAATATTGATTGGTGAAAAATTCTTTTCCCATTCCGCATTCCAATTTACCGGTTGGATTTCTTCCGAAGTGTAGGAAACTTCAAAATCCGGAGAATTTAAGATTTGAATGTTTTTAATAATATCAGGGTGATTATCGGT
>CAYPGZ010000099.1:3600-5613 GCA_964410335.1 uncultured Flavobacteriaceae bacterium
TGCGTTGGTGGGTTTTACACTTCCTCCATAAAGAATGGAAACTGTTTCCGAGATTTTATCGCCATACCGGGACGCTAGGGTTTTTCGAATAAAAGCATGCATTTCTTGGGCTTGCTCCGGACTTGCAGTTTCGCCGGTACCGATGGCCCATACGGGTTCATAAGCAATGATTATATTTTTCCATGCTTCCGTTTCAAGATGAAAAAGAGCTTCTTTTAATTGCTTTTCCACTTGGTGAAAATGAGTGTGTTTCCGGCGATGTTCCAGAAGTTCCCCTACACAAAAAATAACGGTCATTTCATTTTTGAGGGCGGTATCAGTTTTTTGGGCAAGCATTGCATTGGTTTCCCCAAAATATTCCCTTCGTTCGCTATGGCCTAAAATCACGCATTTTGCGCCCACACTTTTCAACATTTTAGCTGAAATTTCCCCGGTGAAAGCTCCGCTGTCTTCCTGATGCATATTTTGTGCAGCGATTTTTACGGGTGTTTCCCGAAAAGCAGAAAACACACTGTACAGATTGGTAAAAGGAGGTGCCAAAATAATTTCTGCAACCGGTTCATTGGGCAAATATTCTTTTAATTCGGTAATGAGGAATTCGGTTTCGGAAAGGTCGAGATTCATCTTCCAGTTTCCGGCTACTATTTTTTTTCTCATAATCAATTTTTTCTGTTCAATTGTCCTTTATTCAACCTTCAACAGATTAATGTTTTTCTTTATTTATTTCTCTATTCTTCATTTAGGTGACCCTGGGATCTAACCAAGCGTAAACCAAATCCACAAAGATATTGATTAAAATAAAGATTGTAGCGATAGTAAGTACTATCCCCATAATCACGGGCAAGTCCAATTTGTTGAGTGCTTCCACCAGTTCTTTTCCCAGACCGTTCCAACCGAAAATATATTCGACAAACACAGCCCCGGTAAGCATTCCTGCAAACCAACCTGAAACAGTGGTTACTACCGGATTAAGGGAATTTTTTAAGGCATGCCGACGAATAACTTTAGATATAGAGAGTCCTTTTGCCCGTGCAGTTCGGATATAATCTTGCTGCATGGTTTCCAAAAGTGAATTCCGCATGAGTTGCACCACCACTGCAACGGGACGAATTCCCAAGACGAGTGCCGGAAGAATAAGGTTTTTAAGTTTTAAATTATAATTTTCACCAAAATCGTCCAGTTCATACAAGCTGCCTGTCATATTCAGATTAGTAAATTCATGAAGCACAAAACCAAACAACCAAGCAAAAATAATAGCGCTGAAAAAAGAAGGCACGCTCATGCCCACGGTGCTGAAAACCTGAATGGAGTTGTCGAGCCAAGTGTCTTTGTTCAATGCGGAGACAATACCCAGGAAAATACCCAACAAAACTGCGATGATGATGGCGCTGAGCGCTAAGATGAGTGTATTGGGAAGGGTTTCGGCGATGACGGCGGAAACTTCTTTCCCGTTTTTCTGAAAAGATTCGCGAAGATAGGGGGCTTTTAAAACCACAGCTGTTTCGCCCACTGAAAACAGGCGGAAAACCCCATCTTTTCCTTCTTCAAGATAGGTGTAATCTTCGGGATTTTCGGAATGGAAGGAAATAGGGGAGAGGTCGTTTAGGTAAAAAAGATATTGGGTGAAAACGGGTTTGTCAAATCCATATTTTTTGCGCACCATCTCCAGTTGTTCTTCTGTTTGATTTTGACCCAACATCATTCGTGCCGGATCGGGCAAGACCGTAAACAAGAAAAAAATTACTGTTATCACGCCAAAAAGCGTGAGCAGCGCGTATGCGAATTTATGTAAGGTATATTTGAGCAATCATTAAGCTTGAGGAAACAAATTTAGGAAAAAGTCTTGAGGGGAATAAAAAGATAAATCTGGCCTTTCTGAAGAGTCTAAGTCCTAATTTTTTGAGGTTTATTAGGTCGTACTTTAATTTTTCAGATATTTTCTTTCGGCATAGATGGGACCTAGCGGAATGATCGAGCATAAAATCACCACCAAAAGGGTTTTGGCTTTCCAGT
>CAYPGZ010000100.1:0-5502 GCA_964410335.1 uncultured Flavobacteriaceae bacterium
GCTCCGGTTTTTTCCTTATTTCCGTAAAGTCGGGCGGGAAAAACTTTGGTATTGTTTAATACCATCACGTCATTCGGATTGAAATAATCAATTAAATCCCTAAAATGTTTATGCTCTATAGTTTGTTTTTTCCTATCGAGAACCATCAGTCGGGCATCGTCTCGATTTTCTGAAGGATATTCTGCAAGAAGTTCAGGGGGAAGTTCAAAATTGAACTGAGAAAGTTTCATTCCCATGGATAAAATTTTTAAGCTGCAAAGATACGATTTTCAGAGGGGTAAAGTCAAGTCTTTTTCACACTGATTTCGAGGTTTTTTGCGAATTTCGAGGATTAGCTGCTTTCCGCCCCGGTTTTTTTGAAATCTTTCCAAAAATCAGGATAGGATTTGACCACGACTTCGGGGTTTTTGATTTCAATCGGTACTTTCATAGCCAAGGGCGCAAAAGCCATCGCCATTCGATGATCGTTATAGGTATTTACTGAAATATTTTTTTTGAGTTGAAGAGGAGGCTTCATTTCCAATGAGCTTTCGGTCAAGTGCACTTTCGCACCGAACTTGCTCAATTCATTTTTTAAAGCTTGAAGACGATCGGTTTCTTTTATTTTTAAGGTATGCAGACCGGAGAGTTTGCATTTCAGCCTAAGTCCTAAGCAACTTACCGCCAGCGTTTGTGCCAAATCCGGGGTGTCCGAAAAATCCATTTCAATATATTCCGGTAGAGGGATGCGTGTTTTTTTTAATATAATCCCGGTTGGCGAAAATCGGGTTTTCACCCCCAGTTTGGCATAGTGTTCAGGCAGGACTGCATCGCCTTGAATGCTGTTTTTTCCAAAACCTTTTAAATGAATTTCGGCGGCATCACTTAAGGCTGTCACACTAAAAAAATAAGAAGCAGCACTCCAATCGGGTTCCACATAAACGGCTTGTTTAGGAAGTGAAAAACCAGTTGAAATGATGATTTTATCGTCTTTAAACGTACATCCGATTCCCAGCCTTTCTAAAAGTGACGAGGTCATTTGAATGTAGGGAAAGGAAGTGGGTTTATTTTTTAGTTTGATTTCCAAACCTTGCTCAAAAGCGGGGGCGACCAACATCAATGCCGAGACGTATTGACTGCTCACGTGAGTTTCTAAAGCCGCATGGTTGTGGGTGGGTTTTTTTCCTTTTATGATCAGAGGAGGAAAACCTTCTTTTTCTGCATAGGAAATATCGGCGCCGAGTTGTTGAAGTGCTTCCACCAAAATTCCAATCGGCCTTTCTTTCATTCGTGGACTGCCGGTCAATAGTACTTCCCTTTCTTCCAAAAAAGAGTAGTAAGCCGTTAAAAACCGCATCGCCGTTCCCGCATGACCGATATTGATTATTTTTTTTCGGGATTTTAGAGCTTTTTGCAAAACCCGTGTGTCCTCACTATTCGAAAGGTTGTCGATTTGAAGTTGCGGAAAAAAGGCCTGAAGAATCAATAAGCGGTTGGAAATACTTTTTGAACCGGTTAGTTCAAGGCTTATCTTTGGGCTTTTATTTTCAAAAAACACGGGAATTTCTTTTTTTATAAATCGGGTGCAAAGCGTAAAAGTACATAAGTTTTTAAAAGCAAAAGCCTTGAAGAGTATTTATAAAAAAACAATAAAAAACCGGTAGGATTTCTCCCACCGGTTTTAAATACACTTTCCGCAAAGAAAATTATCCTGAAATTTCTTTTTGATTCTTGAGTTCGATGCTGTTGTTGGGTTTTTCTTCCGATTTTTCCACAGAAGGAGCATTTTCTGAAGAGGAGTCGAGGGTGGAGGTGGAATCCAAAAGTGCCAGAAATTTACCCAAATTTGGGAGAATGGCAATCGTTGTCCTTCTGTTTTTGGCCATGGCCTCTCGCGAATTTCCCGATGCAATGGGTTCATAACTGCTTCGTCCGGCAGCAATGAGTTTTTCTGGAGCCACCTTAAATTTGTTTTGCAATAACCTCACCACCGCAGCAGATCTGCGAAGACTCAAATCCCAATTGTCGATAAGATAGGAATCTTTCACCACCGTTCTGGAATCGGTGTGGCCTTCCACCAAAACCTGCATCGCAGGCTCGGTGTTGATTACAGCGGCAAGTTTTTCCAGAACCGGATAAGCATCTCGACTCACCCACGCGCTGCCGCTGTTGAAGAGGAGTTGATCCGAAAGATTTACCATCACCACGGTGCCGTCCACAGAAACTTGAACATCTTCATTATTTCCATTTTTGTTGATGTGTCGCTCCAGATTGTAAGCCACCGCCAGATTGATGGAATCCTGAAAAGTTTTTGCTTGAGCAACCAGAGAATCATCTACTTTTTTCAAAGTGGCGCGCATGGCATCTTTATTGGCCTCTGACATTGCGGTTAGATCATTGATAGTAAGCTGATTGTAACGTAAACTGTCGTTGCTTCCCGCAAGGTTTTCATTTTCATCGGAAAGGCTGTTTATCTTGGCGTAATAATCCGCGACTTTGGAATCATAATAGTCCAATTTTTCCCGGGCTTCTTCAAGCTGGGTCGTGGCAGCGATGTATTTTTTCTTCGATACACATGAAGTCAAACATACCGCCGATAATGCAGTAACGATAAAAACTTGTTTCATTTCGTTGAATTTAAGGATTGGTTTTGGCTTATAAACGAATCGGGAGAGAGGAGATTATCTTTTTTGGATGGAAAACCTAAAGTTTAACTGAACTTTGTGTTTTTTTAATAATCACTTAACAGCCAAGAGGGCAATCGTGTTTTTCCTGCTGAAGCTCCCCGAAGGTTCAAAATTTTCGAAAAACATTTTAGCTCCCTTTTTCGACTAAAATACCGCTGTTGTTGAAGTCATTCGCTTATGAAAAAAAAACTTGTTTTCGTTATCTTTAATTTCTCCTTACTATTTATACCAAAATTATAAGATTGAACGTTTGGGGAATAAATTCTACCGGAATGAATTGTTGAATTCAAGGAATTGATATTTAATATATTCTTGGTATTATTTTTGTAATTTTTTAAGCGAAACAAATTAACAAGGAATTATGAAGAAGAAAATAGTGCTGCTTTCCGTATTGTTTACTGCTTTTGTATGTCTTTCTGCAAACCCTTATAAGGCGGAAAAATATAAAGAAACAAACATATTGATTTCGCAAAAATCCGGAGATTCTTTAGAATCTTTTGCACTTTCCGTGGAAAACGAGGAACCGGAAATCCCTTTGGAGGAAAAAATAAATAAGCTATACCGGAAATTTGAAACCTTAAATACTTCCATGCCTTCCCGGGTATCTTTTCAATATGCCATGCGCGGATACTACGATTTGGAAGAAAAAGGAAAATTAAAAAACAAAATTCTTACCATCGTGGATTTCAGTTTGGCCTCCACCGAAAAAAGAATGTGGGTGCTGGACATGAATGACTATTCAGTGCTTTTTAACACGGTTGTAGCGCATGGTCGTGGTACCGGGGGAAATTTTGCAAAAAACTTTTCCAATGTGGCGAACTCTCATAAAAGTTCCCTTGGATTTTATTTAACCGCGGAAACCTACATCGGAAAACACGGTCTTTCTTTGCGTATGGATGGGTTGGAAAAAGGCATTAATGACAATGCCCGAAGCCGGTATATTGTCATTCATGGCGCCGATTATGCCACTCCGGGTTTTGCAAAACGCATCGGAAGATTGGGCAGGAGTTATGGTTGTCCTTCCGTTCCGCCTAAATTTTCAAAAAAAATCATCAACACCATCAAAGAGAAATCGGTTTTTTTCATCTATTATCCGTCGCAAAAATATCTCGAAACGTCGACATTCCTAAACACAAAAACCGCGTAAAAACTTTTATAAAAAAGTGTTTGTTTCTCTTTTAAAAAAGGTTTTAGTCTTTTTTTAAAGCGGCGATTATTGCCGTATCCAACTCGTAGATGTCATTAATAAAAACAATTTTTCCTTCTTCTTCCCATGCCGTCCAATAAAAATGATGAACCTTTACGGGTTGGGTAACTTCCACTTGTCGGGTTTTTCCCGAGGCAATAACCTCTTCGATTTTTTTCACATTCCATTCCTTTTGATTTTTTAGAAGATAAGCCGCGAGTTTAATCACTTCTTCCACACGTACACAGCCATGACTTTCGGCTCGGATATTTTGATCAAATATGGCTTTCGCGGGCGTGTCATGCAGATAGATGGAATATTGATTGGGATAAATGATTTTTAAATGTCCCAATGAATTTGATGCTCCGGGTCCTTGCACAATCCGGTAGTTTTTGCCTTCTCCTTTAGCCCAATTCACCGAACCGGGATCAATGCGATTGCCCTTTGCATCGGTCACAAACATATTTTTACTTTGCAGATAATTCGGGTTTTTCTCGATTTGAGGAATAATCTCATTGTCCCGGATACTCGCCGGAATATTCCATTGGGGATTGATGACAATATATTGAATGCTATCCGAAAAAATAGGAGTGTGGTGCGCCACATCGCCGGCAATGACATTATGGCTTCTCATGATTTTGTTATTTTTCACCACCACTAATTTATAATTGGGAATGTTGATCAGCACATAATGTGCTCCCAAATCCCGCGGATACCAACGCCATCTCTCCAGATTGGCCATGATCTGCCAATAACGGGACTCATCATCCATATTGAGTTGCTTAATAGTGGAATTTCCCAAAATCTCATCCGTTGCGAGTCCTTTTTCTTTTTGAAAAGCCCTTATGGCCTTTTGCAAATCTTCATCATAAATTGAATCCGTGGAGGAATAGTTTTTTTCCAACATCCCGAGTTGTTTCAATCGTTGAGCGATCACGGCTACACGAGGATCCTTTTTCCCGGGCTCCAACGTCTCACCTTGTGGAATTTCCACGTGGGGTTCCTCATTTTTCATCCGCTCCCGATAAGTGGAAAGCGCGTTTTTCAGCCCGGCATACACCTCATGAGAAGGTTTCATTGCCGCGAGCACATTTTGCACCTGTCCTTTTTTCAAGGCCGATTGAAGCTGTTGGGGAAAATCGAGGGTTTTTCTCTTCACCCCCCAAATATCATTCAATTGTGCCGGATCCGTTTTTCCGTAATAAAGATCGTGGGCATATTCAAAAAAAGCATCCGTAAGCAAAAGTTCCAGTTCGACCGGCGAATTGTTTTTTTCAATCAAACTTCGGATTTGTTCATAATGATAATCCTCCGGAAAAAGGCCTTCCTCTTCAGCCTGAGCGATTTCCTCCAATAGACTTTCTCGATGGGATTTTTCATTCCATGCCGGGGCAAAATCCCGCATTTCATAGAATTCCCGCAACATCTGCTGTTGATGGAGAGATTGAGAGGAATACGTGTCCAATAAGCTGGAAACTTCCTCGGCAGAAACAGGATTGCTTACCCTTTCGTCCCCGCAACTTAGGGTTACAAGGATAATTAAAAATAAAAAAGAAAAACTCTTGCAGCACTTCATAGGATTAGTTTTAAAAACAAAGCCACAAAGTAATAAGAAAATGATTTTCGGATTATGTTTTTAATTTAAGATTA
>CAYPGZ010000101.1:0-3041 GCA_964410335.1 uncultured Flavobacteriaceae bacterium
TCGTCATTGTTTTTGTCACAACCTACTGCAACCAAAAACATTATTATCATTGCTAATTTTTTCATTTTTCTGTTTTTTTACTGTTATTTTAAGAAGCGTAGAACCGTGTCATTTTCTTGATTGATAACAGGAAAGTTTTCATCAATTTCACTCAAAATAGAAGTTCCTTTAGCTTGTGTGTTGCCTTTTGTCAAAATAAATTGCTGAGCAAGATTCGCTGCTTGATCAGGGGACACAAAATATTCAGCTTGTTTCAATGAGACTTGTTGTGGCAAATCGTCATGTGGAGATTCTTTTTGGCACGAGAAAAAAATTACTGCTGTCCAAAAAAACAGAAGATAATTAAACCAGTTTCGTGAATTTTTTGCTTCATAATTGTGGGGGTTAAAGTTGTTAACAATAACCAAACCTAAATCAAAAAGATGAAATATACAAGTTTTTCGGGGCTAAATTTGAATTTAAGTTATTTTTAAACTCAAAAAAAGAAATAAAATACAAGGAAAGCAAGGCTCCGCTAGAACCAATTCTCCTTCATCCACACCATTAATTCGGTTTCGTAGAAACGCAGGACGAATATCAAAACCGCAGACAAAATCACAAACCACCAACTGAGGGTTTTCTTTTTGATGCTGATCAACCCGACAACACCCAAAATGGCCAAAGGAAGGCAAAGCAACAGGTTGGGTCCGGGCCAGGCTTTCCCAAAAATCACGGCAATCAGTTTTAGGACGATATAAAAACCCGAATAAATCACGATGATCTTGGTGAACAATTCGCGGTTTTTTTCGGAAGTTAAAGGGCGGGGTTCGTTGTCGTGTTGCAAAACTGGCTTATAATTTTCTTTTTTAAACCTCAAATCTCATAGCTCATTTCTCCTCTCTATTTAAAAAAAGAATCCACGAACTCAAATTTATTAAATGCCTGCAAATCCTCTATTTTTTCTCCTACACCAATGTATTTTACAGGAACTTTAAACTGGTCGCTTATGCCGATGACCACTCCTCCTTTTGCCGTGCCATCAAGTTTAGTCACAGCCAGAGAAGTGACCTCGGTAGCGGCGGTGAATTGTTTGGCTTGTTCAAAGGCGTTTTGTCCCGTAGAACCGTCCAGCACCAGCAAAACTTCATGTGGTGCTTCGGGAAGGGTTTTTTGCATGACGCGCTTTATTTTTGAGAGTTCGTTCATCAAGTTTACCTTGTTGTGCAAGCGTCCTGCAGTGTCGATAATCAACACATCTGCTTGCTGCTTGACGGCACTCTGCACCGCATCAAAAGCTACGGAAGCCGGATCGCTGCCCATTTTTTGTTTAACGATAGGCACTTCCACTCTGTCTGCCCAAATTTGAAGCTGGTCGATTGCTGCCGCACGGAAAGTATCGGCAGCACCAAGAATTACTTTCTTTCCTTGGCTTTTAAATTGATGGGCCAGCTTTCCAATGGTTGTGGTTTTTCCAACGCCGTTCACGCCCACCACTAAAATTACGTAGGGGCTTGCGCTTTGCGGAATGGAGAAACCCAAAGTTTCTTCCTTTTCTGTTTCACTGAGTAATCCGGCGATTTCCTCACGAAGGATTTTATTGAGCTCGTCGGTGCCAAGATATTTATCGCGAGCAACCCGCTCTTCAATACGTTTGATAATCTTAATGGTCGTGGCCACACCCACATCACTGGAAATAAGCACATCCTCCAAATCGTCGAGGACCTCATCATCCACCTTGGACTTCCCTACCACAGCCTTGCCCAGCTTTTCGAAAAAACTGGACTTGGTTTTTTCAAGCCCTTTATCCAGGCTTTCTTTTTTTTCCTTGCTGAATATTCTTTTGAAAATCAAATCAGTATGAATTTAGTGAGTATCGAAGTTTTATAATCGCCCGAGGTATCGAAACAAAAGATTACACGGCGACGACAAATATAAATGAAAAAAGCCATCCCCAACTGCGGGATGGCCAATGTCATTTTTTCTCCTCAAAAGCTCCGAAATAGTAGAAAAAGAAAACTTTCGACTTCGTTCCTCCGGATTCCGGATTGCTTTCGGGATATGGTTTTAGCTCAAAAAATTTTTTTTAGAACAAAATCCATCCGCCTTTGACAGTAAATCCGGATGAGTTTATTTTTTGTTCAAAAAGTCGTTCACCTGATCGGGAGCCATCATCGACTCCACAAAAATATAGGCGCCGGTTTTTGGCGATTTTACCATCTTAATGGCTTTGGTAAGCCGCTTTGAGCCTGTTTGTAGGGATGCTACTGATTTCTTTGCCACGAGTACTGATTTTTTGGGTTGTTAGTGCGTTGTTTCCGGGAAGACTTCAAGAATTTGCTCCTGATAAGCCTTTCCCAAATTCAACTTACTACTTGATTTCTTTGTGAATGGTCATTCTCCTGAGAATGGGATTGAATTTTTTCAGCTCAATCCTATCGGGAGTGTTTTTTTTGTTCTTGGTAGTGATATAGCGGGAAGTTCCCGGCATTCCGGATTCCTTGTGCTCGGTGCATTCCAAAATCACTTGAACCCTGTTTCCTTTTTTTGCCATTTTTATTGGGTGTTTGGTGTGTTTGGTGAGATAGTTTCGAGTAGCCCTTCAGCGCTAATCCTCTATCCCACTAAAAGACTATTTCGTCAAATATCCTTTTTGGCGGGCTTCCTTAATGACGGCGGAAATTCCCTTCTTGTTGATGTTTTTAATCGCTGAAGCAGATACTTTTAGGGTGATCCACTTGTCTTCCTCCGGAAGGTAGAAGCGCTTCTTCATCAGGTTTACGTCGAATTTCCTCTTGGTTTTATTCATCGCGTGGGAAACGTTGTTTCCAACCATTGCCCTTTTGCCCGTAAGCTCACAAACTCTTGACATTTTTTTGCTATTTTAAAACAGGGTGCAAATATAAGACTTTCTGACTGATGGACAATAGGGTTTGAAAAAAAATGTATGAGGATAAATAGAGGGGGAACAAACATAGAAAAATTGGAGTCTAAACCAAAGAGAATCGGGGAATTCCTTATCGGGTTGTCGCCATCGTGGCCACACTCACTTTCGTTCCGGGAAT
>CAYPGZ010000101.1:3141-5397 GCA_964410335.1 uncultured Flavobacteriaceae bacterium
CCATAGAATAATTTTTTGACGGGGTTTTCGTTTGAAAGATGAGAGTTGGTCAGGGGCAGGTCGTTTCGGCAGGTGGTACATATCACTTGCTCATTGGCCACCAACAACTGTTCGCAACAAGCACAATTCCGCGGAAAAAGAAAATCCAAAAGATCCTGCAACATGAAAGTGTCTCAATAAAACCTTAAATTTACAAAAAAAATAAAAATGGGTGTCGAACGCAGCAACCGTATCTTAAAGGTTTTTATTGGCATCTTAGCAATTTGCCTGCTGGGGTTGGGGATTTTTACCATCAATTTCCATAACCAAACCCAATCCAACTTGAATATTCTCGAAAAAGAGAAAGCGCAATTGGAAACCGAACTCCGGGGCATGAAAGTAAAATATGAAGAGGCTATTCAAAACAGCCAAGGCCTGAAAGAAGAACTCAGCCAAGCAAAAAGACGAATAGAAAATTTGATGGATTCTGTGGAGCATACCCAAATAAATTTTGCGCTTTTACATCAATACCGAAATCAAATTGCAGCCCTAAAAGAAGAAAATAAGGAATTGCTCGCAGTGGTGGACAGCCTTCAAACCCAAAATAAAACGCTGCAAGAAGAAATCAATAATACCAAAAATGCGCTTTCTAAAACCGAACAACTCTCGGATTCCCTGAAGGAAAAAAACAAAAAACTGGCCGAAAAAGTCTCCAAAGCTTCGCAGTTGCAAATCATAGATACCCGCGCAACGGGAGCTATTCTCCGAGGCGATAAGATCTTACCCACCAACAATCCGGCGCGTACTGAAAAAATCCGGGTGTGCTTCACGCTGGAAAAAAATGAACTGGCAGAGGAAGGCGAAAAAAGTTTCTATATCCAGATTATCAATCCCCAAGATGTCGTTTTAGGAAACCGGCAACTGGTGAAATTCGGCGAAGCAGAACTGTTCTACAGCAAGACTGTCGATGTGAAATACCGGAATAAAGAAATCGAAACTTGTACTTTAGTGGACGCCAAAAAGGAAAACCTCCTTCCGGGAAGATATATCATAAATATTTTTTCAGGTCCTGAACTGCTTTCCTCATATATATTTACTATGCCGTAATTGGTTTTTGAGAAAAAAAACGCGATTATCAAAAACAATATTTTATCTGTTCAAACCCTATCGTTAGATTACGCGTAATGCCTATTTTTGCGACATGAATAAACAGCAGGACATTTTTAAGCAAGTCGTTTCCCACGCCAAGGAATACGGCTATATCTTTCCTTCCAGTGAAATTTATGACAGCCTCGGAGCGGTCTATGATTACGGCCCGAATGGCGTCGAACTTAAAAACAATATCAAAACCTATTGGTGGAAAAGCATGGTGCAACTCCACCAAAACATTCTGGGCTTGGATGCTTCCATCCTCATGCATCCCACGGTTTGGAAAGCTTCCGGACATGTGGATGCCTTCAACGATCCGCTTATCGATAATAAGGATTCAAAAAAACGCTATCGTGCCGATGTGTTGATTGAAGACCATATCGAAAAAATCAACCAAAAGGCTCAAAAAGAAATCGACAAAGCAAAAAAACGTTTTGGCGATGCTTTTGACCGGGAACAGTTTATCAACACTAATCCGCGGGTAGTACGATACAGAAACGAACAGAAGGAAATTTCGAGTCGGATGAATAAAGCCCTGGACGACGGAAATCTCGAAGACTTGAAAAACCTGATTGAAGAATTGGGCATTTCCTGCCCGGAATCGGGGTCGAAAAATTGGACCAATGTCAGGCAATTCAACCTTATGTTCGGCACAAAATTAGGTGCTTCCGCAGATAGCGCCACAGATTTATACCTGCGTCCGGAAACTGCTCAGGGGATTTTTGTGAATTTCCTAAATGTACAAAAAAGCGGCAGGATGAAAATCCCGTTTGGAATAGCCCAAATCGGAAAAGCTTTCCGAAATGAAATCGTCGCCCGGCAGTTTATCTTCCGCATGCGCGAATTCGAGCAAATGGAAATGCAATTTTTTGTCCGTCCCGGCGAAGAATTAAAATGGTTTGAAAACTGGAAAGAAAAACGCGTTCAGTGGCATGACTCCCTTCAACTAGGAAAGGAAAACTACCGTTTTCACGATCACGAGAAACTGGCACATTATGCCAATGCGGCCACCGATATCGAATTCAATTTCCCCTTTGGCTTTAAAGAATTGGAGGGAATACATTCCCGAACGGATTTCGATTTAAAAGCTCACGAAAAATATTCCGGAAAAAAATTACAGTTCTTCGA
>CAYPGZ010000102.1:0-1310 GCA_964410335.1 uncultured Flavobacteriaceae bacterium
ACTCCGAGAAGATTATAAAAGTAACTTATTCTATAGTTTTCAATCTTTAATGTATTTTTGGAGAACTTTCTGTAGAGCAGTTTCCAAAGAATCTAATTTTTAAATGTAAATTTTAATCACATGTACCCCAACCAACTTCAAGAACATCTGCAAAACGAACTTTCGGCCATTGAACAAGAAGGGCTTTTTAAAAAAGAGCGAATAATCACAACCCCTCAAGATACGGAGATAGAAATCAATACGGGAGAAAGAGTTTTGAATTTTTGTGCTAATAATTATTTAGGTCTTTCCAGCCATCCGGAAGTTATCCAAGCGGCAAAAGACGCAATGGATTCCCACGGATATGGGATGTCGAGTGTACGGTTTATTTGTGGAACACAGGATATTCACAAAGAATTGGAACAGAAAATAGCGGATTTCTATCAAACGGAAGACACGATTTTGTACGCCGCTTGTTTTGATGCAAATGCCGGCGTTTTTGAACCTTTGCTTACCGATGAGGATGCGATAATTTCTGATTCTTTGAACCATGCTTCCATCATCGACGGGGTGCGGCTTTGCAAAGCGGCACGCTATCGGTATGAAAATGGAAATATGCAAGATTTGGAGCAACAACTTCAAGCCGCCACCGAAAAAGGTGCCCGTTTCAAAATTATTGTCACGGATGGTGTTTTTTCTATGGACGGCTTGGTTGCCCCTTTGGACAAAATCTGTGATTTGGCAGAAAAATATGAGGCTATGGTCATGGTGGACGAATGTCATGCTTCGGGATTTTTGGGAGCAACCGGAATCGGAACCGTGGAAGCTAAAAAGGTGATGGGGCGTGTGGATATCATCACCGGCACTTTAGGAAAAGCTCTTGGTGGAGCAATGGGTGGATATACCACCGGGAAAAAGGAAATTATCGAATTGCTTCGCCAACGATCTCGTCCGTATTTGTTTTCAAATTCTTTAATGCCTGCAATTGTGGGAGCGTCAATAAAGGTTTTTGAACTTTTAGAAAAAGGGAATACCTTGAAAGATAAGCTTATGGATAATATGGCTTATTTCAAAAAAGGAATAAAATCGGCGGGATTTGATATTATTGATGGAGATGCGGCAATTGTTCCAGTGATGCTTTATGATGCTAAACTCGCTCAAAGAATGGCCAATATGCTCTTGGATGAAGGTATTTATGTCATTGGGTTTTTCTATCCCGTGGTGCCCAAAGGAAAAGCACGGATTCGGGTTCAACTTTCGGCTGCACATACCAAAGAACAACTAGACAAGGCTATTTCTGCTTTTATGAAAGTGGGAAAAGAATTGGGGGT
>CAYPGZ010000102.1:1410-5102 GCA_964410335.1 uncultured Flavobacteriaceae bacterium
AAACTCTTAAAGCATTTTGAGATTTCCACTCCAATGCAAAGTCATCATCAGCACAATGAGCATAAAGTTGTGGAAGGTCTTGTGCGGCAATTGCAAAACGGAAAAAAAATAGCACTCATTAGTGATGCCGGCACCCCGGGAATTTCTGATCCGGGGTTTTTATTGGCTCGAGAATGCATCCAGGCGGGGATTGAAGTGGATTGCCTTCCGGGCGCCACTGCTTTTGTTCCCGCTTTAGTCAATAGCGGATTGCCTTGTGATAAATTTGTTTTTGAAGGATTTTTGCCCGTGAAAAAAGGTCGTCAAACCCGATTGAATTATTTAGCAGAGGAAACCCGCACCATGGTTTTTTATGAATCGCCTCACAAATTATTGAAAACACTTTTTCATTTTGTCGAATATTTTGGCGAAACCCGCCGAGTTTCCATCTCGCGGGAAATCAGTAAACTACATGAAGAAACAATCCGCGGAAATCTTTCCGAGGTATTAGAACACTTTACCCAAAATTCCCCCAAGGGAGAATTTGTGATTGTGGTCGCGGGAAAATAAGTGAGGGTTTATTTTTATTAATCTGCTGTAAAACGCTCATCCACAGGCATTACGGTTCCACATTTATCGCAAGTACGCAACTCTTCATTTCCGTAAAATTTCTTGAAGTGCGGCAAGAAATCTTTTTCAACGTCATGGAGTTCAAAATAAACTTCATGCAGCTTATTATTACAATTATCGCAGAACCATAAAAGTCCGTCGGTCATGCCGGAGCCGGCTCTTTTCCGCTCGACCACCAGTCCAATAGACTCTTCGTGGCGGACGGGAGAATGCGGAACTTTTCCCGGATTTAAATACATATCTCCGGGGCCGAGTTTCATGGTTTTCTTTTCACCATTTTCTTGGATATGTACTTCAATTTGTCCCTCGAGTTGATAAAAAAGTTCTTCGGTTTCATTGTAATGATAATCTTTTCGAGCATTGGGACCGGCAACCACCATAACGATATAATCGCCGGCGTCTTTATATAGATTTTTATTGCCCACAGGTGGTTTCAAAGTATCCCGGTTTTCTTCGATCCATCGGTTTAAGTTAAAAGGTTTTTGAATAGACATGGTTTTTATTTTTTAGGTTGACTGAAAAGTTTGGTTTTGCTTTAAATAAATTTCTTTTTAATCGATAATATCCTTTTCCTTTTTGAAAGGGAAAGATTATTTTTAAAATATAAAATTACGGTTTTTTTGTTCACTGACATATTTTTTTGATTTAAAGCTTTGCCTCCCTTGTCATTTCAGTTGATTAAAGGCAATATCCTGGCCTAAAACAAGTTAATGTTAATGAAAAATTAATGCACCTTTGCAAAAAAATCCAACCCCTTGAAAACCCGCTTTGGCCTTGTATTTTTTCTTGTCTGTGCAAGCCTTTCTGCCCAAACTGTGCGAAAGTATTCCAACGAATTTTTGAATATCGGGGTGGATGCGGCAGCTTTTGGTATGGCTAATGCCGTGGTAGCGACCACCGAAAATGTGAATTCCGGTTATTGGAATCCCGCGGGATTGATTAATCTGGAAGATAATCAAATTTCCTTGATGCATGCCAGTTATTTTGCGGGTATAGCCAATTATGATTATATCGGTGGAGCGATGCCGCTGGATGATAGAAGTGCTGTTGCTTTTAGCGTTATTCGTTTTGGTGTGGATGATATTATGAATACCACACAGCTAATTGATGAACAGGGAAATATCGATTACAGTCGAATTAGCTTATTTTCTGCTGCCGATTATGCTTTCACTTTTTCATACGCTCGTTTTCTCCCCCTAGAAGGTTTCAGCTATGGCGTAAATGCAAAAGTTATCAGAAGGATTATCGGTGATTTTGCAACCTCATGGGGATTTGGTTTTGATGCCGGAATTCAATTTGAAACGGGGAATTGGCACTTTGGTGCAATGGCGCGCGACATTACTACCACCTATAATTCGTGGAATATAGATGAGAAAAAATATAAGACCATTCAAGATGCGGTGCCGGGTCAAAATCAGGAATTGCCCGAAACCACTGAGATTACTTTGCCCAAATTGCAATTGGGAATCGCCCGGAATTTTGAACTCTGGCGCGACTTTGGTTTAAAAACCGAATTGGATTTAAACCTCCGGTTTGCCGAGACCAACGATGTAATATCCAGTTCTGCGGTAAGTGCTACGCCCGCTTTTGGTTTTGAAATGGATTATATCGATATGATATATCTGCGCGGTGGAGTAGGGAATTTTCAACAAGTGGAACAACTGGACGGAAAGTTCAAAACCGGTTTTCAGCCCGGTTTTGGAGTAGGGTTTAAATATAAAGGCATTCAAGTAGATTATGCCTTTACCGATATTGGAGACCAAAGCGTAGCGCTTTATTCCAATGTGTTTTCCGTTACGGTGGATTGGAAGCTTTTTAGAAATTAGGTGCTTTCCGGGTTGATGAAAAATTTGAGAAGTGAATGTGATAAAAGTGCGCGATGAGGTATTATATTTCATTCACTAAAAAAAAGCCACAGAGATAAAAAGAAAGATTCTTACTAATAAGAAATTGATGATTCTGAGAAATCACCTCAATCTTAATCCTTAAACCATGAAACCTCTTTTTCTCGCTTTGATTTCCGGGATTTTGTTGGCACTTGGCTGGCCGGTTTATGGATTTCCGGGATTATTATTTTTTGCATTGACGCCCTTATTGTTGGCGGAACATAAGCTTCGGTTTTCAGGGAAAAAGCGTATCGGATGGCAGGTTTTTGGGGTGGCTTATCTGAGTTTTTTTGTGTGGAACCTCATCACCACTTATTGGCTTTATTTTTCGACTCCATTTGGAGCAGGATTTGCGATTTTGGTAAATTCCTTGCTCATGGCTCTTCTTTTTTTGATATATCATTTTGTTGCGAGAAGAACGACCTTTGGCGCGGCTTCCACTTTTTTGGTGGTTCTGTGGATTTGTTTTGAAAAATTGCATCTCGGCTGGGAATTTTCCTGGCCGTGGTTAAATCTCGGTAATGCTTTTTCGGAATATACTTCCTGGATTCAATGGTATGAATACACGGGAACGTTTGGAGGCAGTTTATGGATATGGGTGGTAAATATCGGTGTGTTTAAAACTGTTTTGCGCTATCAAAAGTATGGAGAAAACACAATTATCTATCGGGCAATTCTTAAAAACGGGTTGCTCGTTTTGGTGCCGATAATAATTTCCCTCATCATTTTATCCAATTATAAATCCACCGGAAAAACTCTGGAGGTAGTAATTCTTCAGCCCAATATCGATCCTTACACCGAAAAATATAATACCACTGATGAACGCGTGGGCGAATTGCTAAGCGATTTGGCCAAAAGCAGCGCTGATCCCGGAACTGCTTTGGTGCTTGCTCCCGAAACGGTTTTTGCCGATGGGACAAAACTTCATGAATTCCAATTTTCTGCAGCAAATAAATATGCAGAAGAAATCCTCAGAGGAGGCGCCGGTCTTAATTTTTTGGGAGGGATTTCTTTTTATGAAATCATTCGAGATAAAAACAAGATAAGCCCTGAAACCAATTTTCTGCGGCCCGGAATTTGGTTCAATGATTACAATTCAGCATTTATGTTGAATCAAAGCGATTCCGTTCAGT
The DNA here is from genome assembly GCA_964410335.1 of uncultured Flavobacteriaceae bacterium. Taxonomy (GTDB): domain Bacteria; phylum Bacteroidota; class Bacteroidia; order Flavobacteriales; family Flavobacteriaceae; genus DASSWG01. The sequence goes on from CAYPGZ010000102.1 coordinate 5,039, forward strand.
TATACCATAAATCTAAACTGGTGGTGGGCGTAGAAAACTTTCCCTATCAGGAAGTTTTAAAACC
>CAYPGZ010000103.1:0-5079 GCA_964410335.1 uncultured Flavobacteriaceae bacterium
CAACGTGTTTGCATATGATAAGTAGCGTGCAAGTTCGCGAGTAATTATCCGCCGAAAACAAGCCAAATCTTTTGTATTTTGCTTTTATCTTTTTTGTTCAAATGCCAAATCAAAAGATTTGGCGATTAATCAAATATACCAAAATTTCCGTTTTAGAAACGACGCAGCTATTTGTTATATGCGTTGTTGGCAATAGTTATTTTTTGTTAAGAGTATTAATTTCTCTTTCAAATTTTTTGTCTGATTTTATAATATTTTCAGTTCCTTGAATAAAAAAATTCACTATCGAATCTTTAATTTTAGAATTCTCTGATAAACAATTTTCACCTTTTGAATTAAGCACAAAGGCAGAACAATATTTAATTAATCCATTATTTTCTCCGCTAACTCCTACAATATAAACTTCATCACTCCAAGAAAATAATTTTAAATCTGACCAAATCAAAAGAGGGTATTTTCGATTAATATATTTTACATTATCCCATTTCCCAAATTTTTGAAATATTAGTTTTTGAGAATCCATTGAATTAAAAAAAGGTTTGAATTTTAATTCATCAATCTTTGTAGAATCAGGATTATCTAAAGTTAACGAAGGGAATATTTCATATGTTTTATAGCGATTATTTTTTGTGTGCGATGCGCAACTAAATATAAAAATTGCAAAAATAATTGTTAAGTAATGTAGGTTTTTTTTCATTTTTTTTTAATTATTGCCAACGTTAGCATTAACGAACCTCCCCTACCCTTTTATAGCTGATATATTTACTATGCAGGCAAGTCTAGTTTGTTAATTTTTGCCTAAAGTAATTTTTTTCCTCAATATATCCAAGGGATTATTGAGTGTTTTTTGCGATTGCCCGGAAATTGCAGATTATATTCAATTCACAGCAAGATAACTGGTCCTTATTTTTGATTGTATTGAATGGCTTTAGTCAATAGTTCTTTTAGGGCTTTTTTGTTGATACTGTCTTCTTTGTTGAAATTAATGGAACGGGACTTTTTTGCGTCCAATCCGCTGTTAAAAAGTCCGTTTGGGTCTTCTATCATTGCACCGTTAAAAAAGTTCAGTCCAATGTGGGTTTTAAATGCTCCCGGGCTACAAACCATTTTTCCCTTATGTGAAAACACCGGACTGTTCCATTTCCACTCTTCTACGATTTCGGGTTCTATCTCGTGGATGAGTTCCCTGATTTCTGTAATCAATTCGCCCCGCCAATCGTTGGCTTTGTTGATGTATTCGTCTATTTTTTCTGTTGCTGTCATTATGGAAATGTTTTTATGAATTAAAAAATTGTTTGAGCGCTTGTGCCAAAATTTTCGGGTTGACAATATGCGATTGCCCTGCAAGCGTTTGATACTTCGCATTGGGTAAAACGGCTGCTAAATGCTGCATACTGTTTTGCGACCACTTTGCGCTCTTACTGCCTGAAATGACCAGGGTTGGTATATTCACATTGCTCCACTTTTCTTTGTGGAATGGTTTTCCTGAACCTGTATCGCCAAGAATTTCAGTATCGTAGGGCAAGGTGTGCGCCAACTGTTTCATTTGTTTCCAAGCAGGCATCAATTGCATCATCCACAGCACAAAAGCAGGCAAGCCTATGCCTGTTCGCATAAAATATTTTACAGCTTTTCCATTTTCGCCTTGCTCCGCAAATTCCGTAAGGGTTTTTAAATAGTTTTCGGGAAGTGGTTTGCGACTGTTGTCTATAATGTAAGGAGCTTCATAAAGGGCCAATTTTTCTATTTTCATTCCAGTGTTAGCGGCTTCCAAAGCCAATGCCGCACCTGATGAAATACCGTACACATAGGCTTTTCCACCCGCTTCATTGATAACGGCTTGCAGATCTTCATATTCTTTTTGTGGTGAATAAGGCAACGTATTTCCGCTTTGGTTTCTTCCTCTGCGGTCGTAAGAATAGACCGTAAAATTATCAGCTAAGTATTGCGGAAGTTTCTCGTTTGCTCCAAATTTTCTGTGGCAAAATGCACCGTCCACAAGAATAAGCGGTTTACCATTTCCTGTTTTTGAATAAGCGATTTTTGTGCCGTCTTTTGAGGTAGTGAATTGGGTCATCGGCTTATTTTATTATTGATAAATATTTCTCTCTGTTATCAAACAATATCCAAAGCAGAATTGCCCATATGACTATAGCGGTCGGTAATCCGCTTAAATCGACAAAAATGTGGGTCAACAATACCCCAACCATAACGGGCAAAACAATCAAAGCTCCCAAAGCTCTTGTTTTTGGAAAAATCAATAATGCTCCACCAATCAGTTCCGCGAGGGCAATTAATGGCATTAACCAAGCGATTTCAACCAATGCTTCAAAATCCTTTACCAGTTCGGGGTTGAGGTCTTCGGGGGTGGGCATATAGTTGAAGAACTTGTTTAGCCCACCGTTTACCAAGAGCAATCCGAAAATTGCAGAGAGTACATTTAAAATTTTTCTTTTCATCTTATTAAATATTTATTACTATTTACTTTAAATTCAACTGCCAAGACACCCCAAATCGGTCAATGATCCAAGCAAACTTTTGGCTGAAACCATAACTATTCAATGGCATTGCTACATCTCCATTTTCGGATAATTTGGAGAAAAGCCGCTCAATTTCTGCTTGGTTTTCACACTCCATATAAATTGAAACGGCGGGTGTGAAATCCCAGTTATGAATGGGTGGGCTATCGCTTACCATAAACCGATGTCCGTTTATTTCAAAAACGGCCTGCATAATTGTGCCTTCTTTGGCCGGACCTTCCGCACCCCAACGTTCAATGTCAATAATTTTAGCGTTTTCAAACAAACTCACATAAAAATTCATCGCTTCTTCAGCATCGTTTTTTTGAAAGGTCAGGAAGGTGGCAATTTTCTGTGCCATATCATTTTTACTAACTACCTGCTCGTTGAAGCTTTCTTGTGCCGAGCAAATCACTACGCTCAGGCTCAACAGGAAAATAGATATTGTCTTTTTCATTATCCTTTGTTTTTTAAGTTTTCCAAAAGCTCGTCCAATTGATTCAATCCCATGGTAAAACCTTCTTTGAATCCCATTTTAATAATTGTTTCAAGGTCTTCTATTGTATCAAAAGAAAGGGTGATGATGACTAATGTCCGCTCGTTCTTAGCGACATATTGATTTTCCCACAAGTTTTGCGGTAAATCGGGATTGAAATTGCCTTTTTCATCCGAAAATCCATCTTTTGCTTTGAAATATTTCTCCTTTTCTATTGAAATATATTTTACCATACTCCAATGTTTTTCTCCTTCGGGACTTGTCATGGCGTACAACCAATGTCCTCCTTCCCGAAAATCCATAGATTTGGTTATGGCCTTCCACGGTTTTGGCGCCCACCATTGTTCCAGTAGCTCAGCGGTCGTGAAGGCTTTCCAAACCAATGTGAGGTCGGCATCAAATTCACGGTTTACGTGAATGGTCTTATTTTCCTTATCTACGGTAAAATCGAATAATAGATTATTTTTCATTGGTTTTGATTTTTAAAATTTTTAAATAACTCGTCTAAATTTTTCATCACCGCCGTAAACCCGTCCATATAGCCCCACTCAATCATTTTTTCCAGATCTTCAAGGCTTTTATATGTTGTGGCAACATTGATGGTTGTAAGGTTTGCGTTTTCGCTAAATTCGATTTTCCACGAAGAAATCGGATAATCAGGGATGAGTTGATGGTTTTCGTCAAGGAAGGAATCAGAAGCGGTAAAGTATTTCAGGGTTTCGATTTTATGGTAATCCGTTTTGCCCCATTGTTGTCCATATTCATCACTTTTCAGGGTATATAACCAAAAGCCGCCTTCCCGAAAATCCATCGACAAGGTTTCTGCTTTGAAAGGCTTTGGCCCGAACCATTGGTCTAAGAGTTCGGCAGTTGTCCAGGCTTTCCAAACCAATTCGAGCTTGGCGTCAAATTCCCTCTTGATATAAATGGTGTTGTTTTCCTTATCGACTTTAAAGTCAAATAATAAATCACTGCTCATTTTCGTGGTTTTTAAGATTTAATAATAGGCTATCAAGTTGGCTGAATCTCTTCTCCCATATTTTTCGGAATTGCTCCAGCCATTTATCTATTTCTTTCATTTTATCCACTTTAAGCTGATAGTAGATTTCTCTACCCACTTTTTCCTGTTCCAAGAGTTCACATTCATTCAATATTTTGATGTGTTTTGAAACGGCTTGTCGGGTCATATCAAATTCGTCTGCCAAGGCATTGGGTGTCAATGCCTGTGAGGCTATTAATACAAGGATCGCCCTACGCGTCGGATCGGCTATGGCTTGAAAAATGTCTCGTTTCATTTCAATCAGTAGTTTATCATAAGAAACCAATCGGTTGCAAATATATATGCAACTTTTTGGTTTCGCAAAATTTTGAGCAATTTTTTTTAGGTTAGTCGTCTATTATTTGGTGTGAGGAATGAGATGCGGGGTGAGTTTTCTGCCTGTTACACGGTGTTGGCAACCGGCATTTTTTCCATGAATTTTTTTAATTCAGTTTCTTTTTGAGTTCCTATTAAAAACTTTTTCCCGTTATTTAATTCAATCGCAAGTCCTTTATTTCCTTTCATATTGTAAACCGTTCCGTATTTAGTCCAAAGTCGAATTCCCCAACCTCCTACAAATCCGTAATTCACAACTTCAGTATTTTTAATTTCGTTCCAGTTAACTTTTTTTCTCACAAAAGGAAAGAAACTCATTTGTATTCCATTTTTGTCGATCGAAGTTTTCAGTTTCATTATAAAAAAAAATCCGATTAAGGAAAAAACAAATAGTGTGAATATTACCAATTCAAGGTCGGACATGGGTTTGTCTCCAAATTTATCTCCTAAGATCAGTTGTTTATAAATTCCGAATATTGGTAAAATTCCAACAGGAATTAAAATCAGCCAAAGCCACCATTGCGTGAATTTTTGTTCTTCTTTGAATTGGGTTTTCATTTGAGTTGGGTAACGTGTTTTATTTATCCAGTTCAAGGGCTAAATCTGCATAGATACGCTTTAGTTTGGAGTTTTCTTCTTCCACTTGTTTGATGCGTTTAAGAACCCACCGATTCAGTAAACACAGCGTT
>CAYPGZ010000104.1:0-4887 GCA_964410335.1 uncultured Flavobacteriaceae bacterium
AAATTCGTAGCTTTGCACTTTAGAATAATTCTAAGTAAGTGTAGTTATGAAACTGGAAAAGAAGGAGATACTAAAAGCTTTAGAAAGCATCTCTGTTGCCGGAGAAGGCCAGAATATGGTGGAAAGCGGTGCAGTAAAAAATATAATGGTATTTGGTGATGAAGTTGTCGTAGACTTGGAGCTTTCAACTCCCGCGCTACATATCAAAAAACGTGCGGAAGTTGATGTGATGAAAGTCATTCATGCAAAAGTTCATCAAAAAGCCAAAGTGCAGGTGAATGTGCACGTTCAAGCCAAACAAGCTGATAAAAAACCGGAAATCAAGGGAAAACCAATCCCCGGAATTAAAAATATTATTGCCGTAGCATCGGGAAAAGGAGGAGTGGGCAAATCTACCATTACTGCCAATTTAGCGGTTACGTTGGCCAAAATGGGTTTTAAAGTAGGTCTGCTGGATGCCGACATTTACGGTCCTTCGCAAACTATGATGTTTGATGTGGAAGCAGAACGACCTTTATCGGTGGATGTGAACGGAAAATCCAAGATGAAGCCCATCGAAAATTATGGCGTAAAACTTCTTTCTATTGGGTTTTTTACAAAACCAAATCAAGCGGTAATTTGGCGCGGGCCAATGGCCGCAAAAGCATTAAACCAAATGATTTTTGATGCCGCATGGGGAGAGCTTGACTTTTTAGTCATCGATTTGCCGCCCGGCACCGGAGATATTCATCTGTCGATTATGCAATCGATGCCGATTACCGGTTCTGTGATTGTGAGTACTCCGCAAAATGTAGCGCTTGCAGATGCACGAAAAGGAGTAGCGATGTTCCAACAAGAAAGTATCAATGTTCCGGTGTTGGGGATTGTGGAAAATATGGCCTATTTTACACCCGAAGAGCTTCCGGAAAATAAATATTATATTTTCGGAAAAGAAGGAGCAAAACATCTGGCTGAAGATTTGCAAATACCCTTTTTGGGAGAAATACCATTGGTTCAAAGCCTCCGGGAATCCGGAGATATAGGAAGACCCGCAGCATTGCAAACTGCAACTATGCTGGAAGGGGCTTTTGAGGAATTAACCAAAAACGTTGTACAGGAAACGGTTCGACGTAATAAAAACCTTCCCCCCACCGAGGCCATCAAAATAACCACCATGGCGGGTTGCAGCGCCGTTAAAAATTCGTAATCATGACAAGCAATGAATTGAGGGCAAATGTGGAAAAGGCTTTGGAAGAAATCCGGCCTTTTCTAAGAAACGACCGAGGCGATATCTCGCTTATCGGCATTGAGGGCAATATCGTGAAAGTGCGTCTGGAAGGCGCTTGCGTGGATTGCCATGTCAATCAGATGACCCTGAAAACTGGGGTTGAAATGACTATCAAAAAACATGCGCCCCAGATTGAGCAAGTGATTAATGTGGAGTAAGAATTTTATGGGATAACCTTGAATTTTGAATTAAAAAATAATGATCAAAACCGATATATTGATAATCGGCGCAGGCCCCACGGGGCTTTTTGCCGTTTTTGAAGCCGGATTGTTGAAGCTGAAATGCCACCTTATAGATGCTTTGCCACAGCCCGGTGGGCAATGTGCAGAAATTTATCCCAAGAAGCCGATTTATGATATTCCTGCGTTTCCCGAAATCTTGGCAGGCGATTTGGTGAATAACCTCCTCAAACAGATCGAACCTTTTCAGCCGGGGTTTACCCTTGGGGAACGTGCAGAAACTATCCAAAAACAAGAAGATGGGAATTTCGTGGTCACCACCAATAAAGGCACTCAGCACTGTGCGCCGGTTGTAGCCATTGCCGGGGGTTTGGGCAGTTTTGAACCTCGCAAACCGCCGATCCCGAACATCAGTGATTTTGAGGATAAAGGCGTTTCCTATATCATCCGCAATCCGGAAATGTATCGCGACAAAAAAGTAGTGATTGCAGGAGGGGGCGATTCTGCTTTGGATTGGTGTATTTATTTGGCAGATATCGCTTCTGAATTGACCCTTGTGCACCGAAGAAACGAATTTCGCGGGGCATTGGATTCCGTGGATAAGGTAAAAGAATTGAAAGATCTTGGAAAAATCAACTTAATCACTCCGGCTGAAATCGTTGGAGTGAGTGGTGAAGGCAAACTGGAAGCAGTAAAGATTGAAAAGTCCGGTGAAATCCCGCAAGAAATTCACCTGAAGACCGATTATTTTATCCCGCTTTTCGGGCTTTCGCCCAAACTTGGTCCCATTGCCGATTGGGGCTTGGAAATCGAAAAAAACGCCATCAAAGTGGATAATACGCTGGACTATCAAACCAATATTCCCGGAATTTATGCTATCGGCGATGTGAACACTTATCCCGGAAAGTTGAAATTGATCCTATGCGGTTTTCACGAAGCCACCCTCATGTGCCAAAGTGCTTATCAACGTATTCATCCCGATAAAAAATACGTGATGAAATATACCACTGTGGGCGGTGTGGAAGGTTTTGACGGCACCAAAAAAGAAGCTCCAAAAGCTGTTGTGAAAGCGATTGATTGAACCCTTATAATCAAACAGCTGGTTACCTTGAACGGATAAAATTTCCCAACAGGAGAATTGAGAAAAAAAATCTTGGAATTGTACGAGAAAATCATCAAAGAGAAGGAAAAGTTTTAAAACAATTGCATTTTTGCAGAATAAAAATGTCCCACGAAATCTCCCTTAGTATCACCGACCGCGACGGAAAAACTCATACAGTTCTTGCCCCGACCGATATGGCCATGAACTTGATGGAAGTCATCCGTTCATTTGAACTTGCGCCTGAAGGAACTGTTGGCGTTTGCGGTGGGATGGCCATGTGCGCTTCTTGTCAATGCTATATTTTGTCCCAAGAAATTCCGCTTCCGGAAATGCAGGATGATGAAGAAGCCATGCTTTCCGAAGCTTTTTATGTGAAAGAAAACAGCCGATTGTCTTGCCAAATTCCCATTACCGAAGAGCTGCAAGGTCTTGAAATTGAACTTGCACCCGAAAGTTGATTTTTTTCATAAAAGTTTATCTGTTTTATTTTCAAAAAGGCCGCTGCTCATGAGAGAACCTAATTTTGGGTTTTTTTAACGGAATGATCAGCTTGAAATTTATTAAATTTGTCTTGGTTATCACGAATTTAAAAAACAGAAATATGGAAGCTACCAAGCTAAAAAGACCAAAACACAAAGGATCGCCTAAGCTTTTCAAGAATCCTATTCTGGAAAAACTTACCCACACACATATTTCATTTCCCCTTATTATTTTTGGAGTGATATCAGCCGCCTTGATATATTATGGAATTATCGAAAAAGGCTTCGAAGTTCCTATGATGATTTTGTTGTTTGTGGCCGGTTTGTTTTTTTTCACATTCGTTGAATATATCATGCACCGATATCTTTATCACATCCCGGCAACGACGGAGAAAAGAAAGAAAATTTCTTACACCATGCACGGCGTTCACCATGATTATCCCAAAGATAAATCTCGATTGGCCATGCCTCCGGTTTTAAGTTTGATAATCGCTACAATTTTATTCATTATCTATCGAGCCGTGCTTGGAGATTATGTGTTTGGTTTTTTAGCCGGCTTTCTTATTGGTTATGCAGGATATCTCGCCATTCATTATTCCGTGCATGCTTTTCGTGTGCCCAATAATTTCTTGAAAATCCTATGGCATCATCATAGTATTCATCATTATCGTGAAGATGATCGCGCTTTTGGGGTTTCCTCTCCGCTGTGGGATCATATTTTTGGAACGATGCCCCGTAAAACACCTTTAAGAGAAAGAAAAGCTGCTGGAAGTTTCATCGATCCGGAGAAAAATACAAAGCAATAAAGTTTTTTATAAACTGATTTAAACTTTCCTCCATGACCTGCAAAATCCAACTTTTTGCTTTATTCCGAAAGTTGAAATGAGTTCAATATTAAATTTGAAATTGATTTTTTGAGGCCTAAAATTCTTTATTCCTATACTTTACTTTTATGAAAAAACGATTCTTAGTTTCTATTGCGTTTTTATTGACAAGCATTTCTTATGCCCAAGATTTCAATCGTCAAAAGATGGATAGCTTGTTTATGCTTGTTGAACAGAACCAAGCCGGAATGGGAAGTTTATCCATATTCAAAAATGGAAAAGAAGTCTATCACAATGCCATTGGATATGCCGATGTGGAAGCCAAAAAAGAAAAAAACGAAAACACTAAATATCGAATTGGCTCGATATCCAAAATGTTTACGGCAGTGTTAACTATGCAACTTGTCGAAAGCGGAAAACTTAATTTGGAAACTAAGCTTTCGGAATTTTATCCGGAGCTTCCCAATGCCTCAAAAATCACTATAGAAAATCTTTTACGGCATCAAAGTGGGTTGTATAACTTTGTTATTTCTCCGGATTATCTCGAATATATGCACTTGCCTAAAACCAAAACTGAATTACTGGAGATTTTCAAACAAGACACTCCGGTTTTTGAGCCCGGAATCAAGACAGAATATTCTAATACGAATTATGTGTTACTCACTTTTATCATTGAAGAGATAACCGGAAAAGATTTTGCTGAAGTTCTTAAAACTGAAATTGTACAGCCTTTGCAGCTTCAAAACACCTATTATGGTGGAAAGATTGATGTCTCTATGAACGAAACTTTTTCCTATCAAAAATTAAGTGATTGGGTAATAATGCCCGAGACCCATATGAGCATTCCACAAGGAGCCGGAGCAATTGTCTCCACACCTGCCGATGTAAATAAGTTTCTGTTCAGCTTGTTTAATAATCAATTGGTGAAAGAAAATACGTTAAAGGATATGCAAACCTTCAAAGAAGGCTTTGGAATTGGGATGTTTGAGATTCCTTTTTATGATAAAATCAGTTATGGACATACCGGTGGAATTGA
>CAYPGZ010000105.1:0-4863 GCA_964410335.1 uncultured Flavobacteriaceae bacterium
CTTAATTTTCAGAAAATAAAACGTCAAAATCTGAGGATGTATTTTTTCAGGAAAAAGTTTTTTTGAATACCTTACAGATAAGAAAAAGGGGCAAAAAAAGTTTAGAAATGGATAGAGACAATTCTTGAAACTTGGGTTTTTAATCGTATTTTTACCTTTTCAAAAAAACAAAAAAAAGGTTCCTGCGTTGATAGGGAAGTAATATGGGAAAAATTATTGCCATTGCAAATCAGAAAGGCGGAGTGGGCAAGACCACCACTTCGGTCAACCTTGCTGCGTCTTTAGGCGTATTGGAGAAGAAAACACTGATCATCGACTGCGATCCCCAGGCAAATGCTACTTCCGGGTTGGGAATTGTGGATATGAACGATATCGAAACGGGCACCTACCAGTTGTTGGAGCATTCCGCAAATGCACGAGAAGCCATCGTAAGAACCGCTTCGCCCAACCTCGATCTGGTTCCCGCACATATTGACCTGGTGGCTATAGAAATTGAATTGGTGGATCAGGAAAAAAGGGAATACATGCTGAAAGAGGCCATCGAACCGATTAAAGAGGAATACGATTTCATCATCATCGATTGTGCGCCCTCTTTAGGTCTTTTAACCTTGAATGCCCTTACCGCTGCAGACTCGGTGATTATTCCCATTCAATGTGAATATTTTGCGTTGGAAGGTCTCGGCAAGTTGCTAAACACCATAAAAAGTGTTCAAAAAATCCATAACACCAATTTGGATATTGAAGGTTTGTTGTTAACGATGTATGATTCGCGATTGCGGCTTTCAAACCAAGTGGTGGAAGAAGTCAAAAAACACTTCAGCGAGATGGTTTTTAAAACAATCATCCAGCGAAATGTGCGGTTGAGCGAGGCTCCCAGTCATGGGGAAAGCATTATCAATTATGACGCGGGAAGCAAAGGCGCAAACAACTATCTGAGCCTTGCCGAAGAAATTATCCAACTCAACAAAACGAAGGTGCATGGCTAAAGCAACAAAAAAACAAGCACTTGGACGCGGGCTTTCTGCATTGTTGAAAGATCCGGATAATGACATCAAATCCGTATCGGACAAGAATGCGGACAAAGTGGTGGGGAGTATCGTAGAGCTGGATTTAGACAGTATCGAGGTCAACCCTTTCCAACCGCGAACGAGCTTTAATGAAGAAACTTTACGCGAGTTGGCCACCTCCATTCGGGAACTCGGCGTGATTCAACCGATTACTGTTCGCAAACTCGGCTACAACAAATATCAACTCGTTTCCGGAGAACGGCGTTATCGCGGTTCGATACTGGCAGGATTGAAAACCATTCCGGCCTATATTCGGATTGCCAATGACAACGAATCTCTGGAAATGGCTCTGGTGGAAAACATTCAGCGCCAAGATTTGGATCCCATCGAAATTGCGCTTTCTTATCAGCGGTTGATTGATGAAATAAACCTTACCCAAGAAAAACTAAGTGAACGCATCGGGAAAAACCGGTCCACGATTGCCAATTATTTACGGCTCTTAAAACTCGACCCCATCATTCAAACCGGAATGCGGGATGGCTTTTTGAGTATGGGACACGGTCGGGCATTGATCAATATCGAGGATCAAAACAAGCAATTGGAAATCTATGAAAAGATATTGACCAATTCCTTATCCGTTCGGCAAACCGAAAAACTCGTTCAGGAACTCAATTCTCCTAACGGCAAAAAATCCACAGGCAAAAAACCGGCCTCGGTTTCCAAAGAAATAAAATCAGGAATCAAAGATTTTTCGGATTATTTTGATGCTAAGGTTTCCGTGAAAATGACGCAAAAAGACAAAGGAAAATTAATCATCCCATTTGATTCTAAATCCGATTTTGAAAGGATAAAAAAATTAATCAAAAAGTGAGATTCCTCCTTTTCGTACTATTGGTTTGTTTGCTTTCCGCAAGGCTTAGCGGTCAGGAAGACAGTCTTCGGATAAAAACCGAAAAAGTTCCTTTGGATGAAAATTTCAATCAAATGGAATACGACCCGTTGGCTCCTGCAACAGCAGCTTTCTATTCTGCAGTCCTGCCGGGTTTAGGACAAGCCTACAACGGAAAATATTGGAAAATTCCCTTGGTTTATGCCGGACTGGGAATCGGAATGTATTTCGTAATCGACAACGACCAGCAATACGACCGTTATCGCGATGCGTATAAACGCAGATTGGCAGGTTATTCCGATGATGAATTTCAAGGACTACTCTCGGAAGAAGCTTTGATTGAAGCACAAAAACACTATCAACGACAAAAAGAAATTTCAATCTTTGTCACCATTGCCATCTATGTGATTAATATTATTGACGCCAATGTGGATGCCCATTTGAAGCAATTCAATGTCAGCAAAGATTTGTCCATTAGTCCAAATCTTCAAGCCAATCCGCTTACGGGAAATCAAGAATACGGATTTTCGTTGAATTTGGGTTTTTAAAATTTATACCTCCCTTTCTATGATGAAAATTGCACTGCTCGGTTACGGAAAAATGGGGAAAACCATCGAGGAAATCGCGGTGGAAAAAGGACATCACATCGTTTATAAAAGTTCAATGGAACTGGATGTTGAAAGCCTTAAGGCCGCTGATGTGGCTATAGATTTCAGTGTTCCCGAGGCCGCATTCCGAAATATAAAAGCCTGTTTGGAAAACGGAATTCCCGTGGTTTCCGGCACCACCGGATGGTTGGAAAAATATGAAGAAGCAAAATCGATTTGTGAAAAAAAACAGGGAGCTTTTTTATACGCCTCGAATTTTAGCATCGGGGTTAATCTCTTTTTCGAGTTGAATAAGAAATTGGCAGAACTAACTAAAACTTTTCCTGATTATAAACCGAGCATCGAAGAAACCCATCACACTGCAAAACTGGATGCACCGAGCGGCACAGCCATCAGTCTTGCAGAACAAATCATCGAAAAAACAAATAAAACCAATTGGAAACTTCAGGAATCTGATGAGCCGATAGGAGAATCCAGCATTCCCATTACAGCCTTTCGGGTGGCCAATGTTCCCGGAACACACACCATAAAATATCAATCGGAAATCGATGACCTCGAAATCAAACACACTGCCCATTCCCGAAAAGGATTTGCGATGGGCGCTGTATTGGCTGCAGAATGGCTTCCGGGAAAATCCGGCTGCTTCGGAATGAAAGATGTGCTGGGCTTTGGATGATAATTTATGGGCTTTACGCCATCGTCGCCAGCGTTTTATTCAGCAATTGCCCATGATACAACTCCTTGTACTCCAGCTTCTTTTCGATGGATTTTATAATCGTCGTGGTAAAATCCGGCATGCCGATGTCTTTAAAGCGATCCAGCCCACCCGGACTCAAGATGTTGATTTCGATTAATTTGTCTTTTACGATATCCAATCCCACAAAAAACAATCCGTCTTTGATGATTTTGGGGGAAGTCAAATCCACGATGCGTTGGATTTCAGGCGTTAACGGACTGCTGTCTGCCGAAGCCCCTTGTGAGAAATTACTGCGAAATTCTCCATCACCACTCACTCGTTTTATCAAGGCAAAATGTCCATCTTCTTCCAGCACCTGTCCGTTTAGTAAAAAAACACGAATATCGCCTTCCTTCACTTCAGGTAAATATTCCTGGGCAATGACATACCCCTGATGCAAAATGGTATCGAGAATTTGGTTGAGGTTTTGTTCGTTTTTATCCACGAGATAAACATCCCTTCCCCCGGAACCTTCAAGAGGTTTTAAAACCATTTTCTTATTTTTTGCCTTTTCCCAAAACTCCAGAATTTCAGTTTTGTCTCGGGTAATGATAGATTTGGGCTTGATTGCTGAGGGGAGTTCTTCAAAATACAATTTGTCGATAAAGGCATTGGAAAGGGAATAGGCATCATTCAAAACCAATACCTCTTGTTGTTGCATCATCCTTCCGAAAGCAACTCCCGATTGTTCTGCCCATTGCCTTGCAGAGTCTTCTTCCGTGGGATTATTGCGCAAGAAAAGCACATCCAGGTCACGAGAATCTATCCTCTTTTTTTGAGCTTTTTTTCCGCGAAACAACTTCAAATATTTTCCGGCATCTTTTGCTTCGGAATTTTTGGGAATCACCGTTGCATTTATCGCCAAAGGAGCATCATGGGCAAAGCTGAAATCGCCTACACCGGCCACAAAAACCTCATGGCCTCGTTCATGGGCTTTCTTCATCAAATGAACCGTGGTTTGAGGCTTTTCGGTTTTTAAATCGTTTATTACAAAACAAATTTTCATGGGGATAGAATGAGGGTTGTTGTTTTTATTTTTAAATAATTATAAATAATATATGCTGAATCAATTATTTATCATTTCATGAATGGGCAATCCTCTGCGAATCAAATCCAGTTTTTTTTGGGTTGATTCATACTCCAGATAGCGCGGACGGATATGGGTATCTTTTAAAATATGTCTTTCATAAAGTTCCCGTACCACGTTGTAGTGTTCCAAAGAAAATTTTCCAATCAGTAAAGGCTCTAAATTTCCACCTTTCATGAGATATTTTCTCAGAGAAACCAAGCCTTTTAAATAAATTATATCTTTAAGGAAACCTCCTCCTTGCATAATTCTCGACACAATATTGAAAGCTCTTTCGGGAGAAAAACCGTGTTTTTTGTTCAAGAGGTTAAAAATCGATTTAAATTTTTTTCCTTTTAAAAGAGCCGATCCGGCAATCACCCTTCCTGCCAAAACCCGCATTCGGTTTGGCGTCAATCCGCCCATCAAAAATTCCGACATCACGGCAAGACCTTCCTGAAGAGTATCGTAATTTGCCAATCCCACCGCCATCAATTCCAACGGTTGCTGCATCCCATTGTGATAGGTCAACACATGAGTTCCAACCTCGTGTTGAA
>CAYPGZ010000106.1:0-4816 GCA_964410335.1 uncultured Flavobacteriaceae bacterium
CAGGTTTGAATCCTGGCGAGGTCACCACTGTAATCTGAATAAAAAAACGTTCAAGTTCGCTTGAGCGTTTTTTCTTTTTTAGGGAGGTTTTTATACCAAAAACCTCCACCAGAGTCACCTTTCTCAATAAGAAGCTAATCTTTCTCGTGCGCGATCCTTCAACCTAAAATCAAATTAGTTTTAAAAAAGCTTTTCATCCGGGATATTAAACCAAAATAAAAAAAAATAACTTTGCGCACTTTTAGAAAAGTCAGGCGCAAAGTGAAGCTATCCAACTACACCAAAGAATTTAAAAGAAACCTCAGTCTTGCCTTCCCGGTCATGATGGGAGAAATCGGGCATGTTGTGGTGGGACTTGCAGACAATATCATGGTGGGGCATTTGGGAGCAGCGGAACTCGCAGCGGTTTCTCTGGGGAATACCTTGATTTTTATTGCTTTGGCAGTAGGGATTGGCTTTAGTTTTTCAATAACACCCCTCATTGCAGAAGCTGATGGCGCAAAAGATACCACAAAGGGAAAAAGAGTTTTTCAACACGGATTAATCCTCTGTGGAGGAATGGGGGTTGTACTTTTTCTTCTGTTGATTTTTGCCAAACCGGTTTTGAGTTATATGGACCAACCGGTGGAGGTTGTCAAATTGGCTATTCCTTATCTCGAAATCGTAGCGTTGTCCATTATTCCGCTGATGCTTTTTCAAGGATTCAAACAATTTGCCGATGGACTCTCGCAAACCAGATATGCGATGTATGCACTGATAGTGGGAAATATCCTCAATATTATTTTCAATTATTTATTAATATACGGGATTTGGATTTTTCCTCGTCTGGAAGTGGAAGGCGCAGCTTTGGGTACATTAATTTCTCGTTTTTTTATGTTCGGTATTCTTTTTTATATCATAAAATCAAAAGATAAATTCAAACCTTATTTTGGCCCTTTACTGAAATCTTTAAACAAAAAAATATTCCGTCGAATTTGGTATTTGGGATTTCCAACGGCTTTACAAATGCTTTTTGAAGTAGGAATTTTTACGGCGTCCGTATTTTTGGCGGGAACTCTCGGCACAATTCCGCAGGCAGCAAACCAAATTGCTTTAAATCTCGCTTCAATTACCTATATGATTGCGGTAGGTATTGGCGTTACCGCAACGATTCGGGTGGCCAACCAAAAGGGAAAACGGGATTTTCCGGAACTGAGAAGGATTGCATTATCCAATTTCTTGCTCGTTTTTCTTATCGAAGCCGGTTTTGCTTTGATGTTTATCCTTTTTAAAGATTTGTTGCCGATGATATATATTGACAATGAGGAAGTTATTGTTCTGGCGGCTAATCTTTTAATAATCGCTGCATTGTTTCAGTTGAGTGATGGTTTTCAAGCTACGATTTTGGGAGCTTTACGGGGTTTGCAGGATGTGCGAATACCTTCCCTAATTTGTTTTGTGGCTTATTGGATTGTGGGCTTTCCCTTATGTTATCTTTTAGGGAAAGAGGAGGTCTGGGGCAGTATCGGTATATGGATAGGACTGCTGGCCGGTTTAACTGCTTCTGCCATTATGTTGTATATTCGCTTCGATTTATTGAGTAAAAAATTGATTGAACGCAATAAACCGACAGGGATATACTAGGAAAAATCTCAGCTAAATGTATCTCTTAAAATAAAAACCATGGAGCTCCCTAAATTCTTACTCGGTGACAATACAGATTATCCGGATGCTGTTTTTATTGTTCACACTGAATTTCCCAGATTTGTCATCAATCTCGAAAATGACGAGGTGGAGTGGTTTGAGGATTTTGATAAAGAAGATGAAAAGGAGTTGACCGCTGAAGCCGAATCGCTTATTCAAGCTGCGAATGAATTTTATGACCGTGAGGTGAAACGCTATGAAGATTAGAATTTTGTTTATCCAATTCATTTTTAAATCATTCCGGAAAAGGCAGTAAATCATACTCATGGAAGAAATTTTACGACTGGATCAGGAGCTTTTTCTTTTTCTCAATAATCTGGGAAGTGAAGACTGGGATTGGTTTTTTATTTTGATTAGTAATAAATTTGCTGCAGCGCCACTTTATGCCTTTTTGATTTATTTGGTTTATCGGAATTTTGGGTGGAAAGGCACGTTGATTACTGTGATATTGGTTGCCGGCTTGATTACTTCCACCGATCAATTGGCAAATATTTTTAAAGATGGTTTTGAACGATTGCGCCCCTGCCGGGAAGATTTTATCGCACAGGCGCGCTATCTTGACGATTATTGTGGAAAATACGGTTTTTTCTCCGCCCATGCGGCCAGTACTATGGGTGCCGCTTTTTATGTAGGTCTTATTTTAAAACCCTATTATCGGATTGTTTTTCCTGTGATGATTCTTTGGGCAGTGTTAGTGGGATACAGCCGAATTTATATCGGAGTTCACTATCCCGGAGATGTAGTGGTGGGAATGCTTTTTGGCGCTTTATTGGGGTACGGATTTTATAGACTTCAGGCTTGGCTGGTGAAAAAAATAGTTCACAAAAGCACGAATTAAATAACTCCGGTATGTGGTTTTTCTATTTCTTATTTCTTAAATCCAATAAATATTTGGCTGCTTCAAAAGGAGTTGTTTTGTTTTCGGCTACGGCTTGAAGTTGTTTTGGTAACTCCACTTTGATTGCGGGGTTTTGGTAAAAATCGTTTTTCAGCTGTTCATCTATGCTTTGCAAAAGCCAAGACCTGTTTTGTTCTTTTCTATTAGAAGTGAAATAACCATTGGTTTTTACTTCTTCTTCAAATTTCTCGATGAGTTCCCAAATTTCTGTAATTCCGGTATGGTGAAGTGCACTCGCCAAAAGGGTTTGAGGTTGCCAACCGCTTTTTTTGGGAGGATATAAATGTAAAGCGCGGCGAAATTCGGCTTTGGCTTTTTTTGCGGCTTTCTGGTTTTCACCATCGGCTTTGTTTATGATCACTACATCGGCCATCTCCATAATTCCGCGTTTTATGCCTTGAAGTTCATCTCCGGCACCGGCCAGTTTCAAAAGCAGAAAAAAGTCAGTCATTCCGTGTACTGCAGTTTCACTTTGGCCCACTCCTACAGTTTCTATCAAAATCACATCAAAACCTGCAGCTTCACACAAAATAATACTTTCTCGCGTTTTGCGGGAAACTCCTCCCAGAGAATCTCCGGATGGGGAGGGACGAATAAAGGCATCTTCCTCTTTTACCAGACTTTCCATTCGGGTTTTGTCGCCCAAAATGCTTCCTCGGGAAACCGTACTGCTGGGATCTACGGCCAAGACGGCTACTTTTTTGCCTTTGGACAAAAGGTGTTTTCCATAACTTTCGATGAAAGTACTTTTCCCGACTCCCGGCACACCGGTAACTCCAATTCGGAAGGAATTTCCGGAATGAGGTAAACAGGCTTCTAATAATCGGGAAACATGGGTACGATGCTTGGGTTGGTTGCTTTCAATCAAAGTGATTCCTCGTGCCAAAGCAGTTTTATCACTGTTAATTATTCTTTCAGCGAGTTGTTCCACAGAAAACTTTTGCTTGCGAAAAGCTCTGATTTTCTCCGCGGAAGCACTACTCATATTGCCGGAAGCTGCTTTATTTGAGGCTTGTTTTTTCAAGCTGTGGGGTTTGTTTGCACAAATTTATGAATTCATTTCTTGAAAAGAGCGGGAATAATGGTTACTTTAGTAAACTAAATCTCCCTGGTACATTTTTCGCAAGCTGCGATTTTCAACTTTGTTACCGACTAATTTATTAAAACCTATAAATATCAAGAAATCATGAAAATTATCAACACTGCAAAATCCACAGCAACTCACGGTCGCTCCGGTCATGTAAAATCAGAGGACGGAAAGATAGATATGGAACTCAGCATTCCCCAAAGCATGGGGGGAAAGGGAGGTAAGGGCACCAATCCCGAGCAGTTGTTTGCCTCGGCTTATGCCGGATGTTTTGGAAGCGCGTTGGAAGCCTGTGCCAAAAAAATGGACATCGAGTTAGAGGATTTTAGCGTTACTGCAACCATAAAACTCGGAAAAACTGATGAGGGTGATTTGAATTTAGCGGCTATTCTGGATGCTTATCTTCCGGGAATAGACATCGAAACCGGGGAAGATCTCGTAAACCAAGCTCATGAAATCTGTCCATTTTCCCGTGCTACCCGGGATAATATTGACGTCACCTTGAATCTGATGCTCGATGAAGAGGTTTAAAATAGAATTTTAAGGACCACAAGAGGCTCGGAATGAGAAGGAAAACTATTTTTTAAAAGTTTTTTCTTGACAGACTGCTGTTAAAATAGGAATATTTCCATTTATAAAGGGAAATATTCCTATTTTTGGCTTTATGGAAATTTGTGGAAAATTAGAAAAAACCAAGCATCGACATCATGCGGAAGTGTCACAGCAGACAGGCTTTCCGAGCGCAGCTACCCATTATTGGGAACCTCCAATTGATTTGCATCAAGAGTTGATGCACAATCAAGATGCCACTTTTTTTGTACGGGTGCAGCGCAATCATGAAGCCTTTAATATTTATGAACAAGATGTATTGATTATAGATCGTTCCCTGCAGGCATTACCGGGAAAATTGGCCTTGGTTGTGGAAGAAGGAGAGTTTCGAATCCTCCGCATCTCGAAAACAAAATCTGCAGAGAGAGACGTTGTCTTGTGGGGGGTAATCACCTATATTATTCATCCTGCCCAATGATAGCCATATCTCACCTAGCTGCCCATGGATTCTAAAATAACCTGCACATCTTCTTCAGAGGTATCAGGATTGATAAAACAAAATCTGGCTACGGTTTCTATTTTTTCCTTTTTAATCCATT
>CAYPGZ010000107.1:0-2373 GCA_964410335.1 uncultured Flavobacteriaceae bacterium
TTGGAATAGCCGATGGTTATCAACACGACAGCGATAATCATCAATAGTGGATGTTCGACATTGTACAAGCGCAACTGCTCATTTTTCATGATGAGGCTAACATCCAAATCTTCTTGAAACCATCGTACGAATGGGGAAAAGAAAAATAAAATCAGGCCTATTAGTAACTGCAAATGCGAGCAAATCAACGCAAAAAGCGAAATCCGGAAATCACGCGGCGAGTAGGGTCTTTTTCCAAAATAGCCAATCAGGGCGTTTATCGTGGCCAAAATGATGATCAAAAGGACCAAATAGGCCCAGAAAGAATGGACGATTTGTATGGTTCTGTACATGAGATGGATTTTTATGGTGTAAAGATAGAAAAGTTCATCTATTTAGTAAGGTTGAAAAAGACTCCTCCAGCAAAAATATTTTTTATGGACTTACTTAAAAAGAAGTGAATTAAAGAAATTCTTTTATTATTTCAGAAATTTTCTTTGCTCGGATTTTCATTTCCTCTTGGGTCCAATTTAATTTTATCAAACAAGATATTGTTCTTCCGATCCAATAATCGCTTGGGGAGAAATCTGTGTGGTTAAAATCTTGCATTTGGGTGTGAACTTCAGAAGGCAGTTTTCCCAAAGAAATCCTGTTTTTCAAATGATTCCACTTTCGGTGGTAGTGCCAGTTGTTATTATACCAATAAAAACAAGCATCCACGCCTGCTTCACTGAGTTTTTGGTGTATTTTTTCCGTGGATGCCGGGGAAGGAAGAAAAAAACTGAGGAAGGACCAGTTTTCTTCTCCACCCTTAGGTATCCGGCGAAATTCTACTGCCGGAAGTTTTTCCAAAGTCGATTTTAGAATATCATAATTCTCTTTTTGTTTTGTGAGTATCTGCTCAAATTTTTTAAGCTGCCCCAACCCCACAGCAGCATGTAATTCTGAAATCCGAAAATTGTACCCCAAAAAAGGATGATTTTCGGCTCCCCGATCTTTTCCAATATGATCATGACCGTGATCTTGAAATTTATCCGCATTAGCGGCAAAATCAGAATTATTGGTCACCACGGCGCCTCCTTCCCCACAGGTTATGGTTTTTACAAAATCAAAGGAAAAACATCCTAAATCGCCGTGGGTGCCGACCATTTTTCCATTATATTTTGCTCCTAAAGCCTGACAAGCGTCTTCCAAAAGAATGAGATTATGCTCCTCACAAATTGCTTTAAGTGCAGAAATATCCGCCATAGAGCCGCACATATGCACAGGCATTACAGCTTTTGTTTTAGAGTTTATTTTTTGTTTTACATCTTCGGGATCCAGACAAAGGGTGTCGTCGATATTGCACAGTATAGGAATCGCGCCCAGCGCAATAATCGACTCAAAACTCGCCACAAAAGTAAATGTGGGCATGATCACTTCATCACCGGCACCAATTCCCGCACTAGCCATTGCAGTGGTCAAAGCTGAGGTGCCGCTCGTGGTTAGTTGCACATGATTGACATGCAGTAATTTTCCAAATTCTTCTTCAAATTTTTTGGCTTTATAGTGACCATTTCGCATTCCGTCGAAACCATAACGCATCAAAATGCCGGTTTCCAGCACATCATTTACTTCTTTTCTTTCTTCTTTTCCAAAAATTTCAAATCCGGGCATGATTTAGGGTTTAGGATATAGGTATGGTGTTGGAATAAATTTTATTCTAAATTAATGAATCTCCATTAATCAATGTCCACGATAATTTCCTGTAAAGGGCGACGCACTTTTTTTAATTTGGCAAAAAAATCATCTTCTCCACGATAACCGACAGGCATGACTAAAACAGATTTTAAACCTTTACTTTTTAAATTTAGGACTTCATCATATTTTTTCTTGTCAAAACCTTCCATCGGACAAGAATCAATTCCTTCTATGGCACAAATACTCAGCAAACTTCCCATTGCGAGATAGACTTGGTTTATTGCCCAACGATCCTTTTCAGCCACTTCTTTTTTTTCAAATCGCTCGATCAAATTATCTCGAAAGGGTTTTAAAATTTTCTCAGAAGTATTGCGAATTTCCTTTTCTCGATCAAATTTCTGATGAATAAAATCCGCATTCACATCGGTTTCAATGCAAAATACGAGTACATGGGAAGCAGTGGAAATCTGTTTTTGTCCAAAGCTGTGCTCTTCAAGTGTTTTCTGAAGTTTCTTATCCTGAATTATGACCAATTTAAGAGGTTGTAATCCGGAAGAAGTAGGCGTAAGATGAAAAGCTTTTTTCAATATCTCGATTTTTTCTTTCGGAAGAATTTTATCGGGATTGAATTTCTTAACCGCATATCGCCATTGCAAAGCTTTTAGTGTGTCCATAATACAAAGATACTTATTCCTCGGAAAGCAAAAATATCTA
>CAYPGZ010000107.1:2473-4792 GCA_964410335.1 uncultured Flavobacteriaceae bacterium
AGGAAATATCGGCGCTGTCATGAGTTATGTTTGAAACTACTATTGCAGACGGATCAGCGCAAGGTAATATTCCCGTAAAAGAAACATCATCGATTCCTATGTCATTGTAAAAATTACTACCAACAGTCGCATCAACGATAAATCGTACTTGAACAGGACCGGTTATAGTAAACAAGCTTAAATCAATCTCTACTTTCTCCCAAGCATTCACATCGCCATTGTCATCAAAATAAACCACATTCCATGTTGCACCATCAAATAACTCAACTGTGATGCTATTGCTTAGAAGCGTGCTACTACCGTTGTAATGGTGAACATAAAATTCAAGGCTTGGAGCTAAAACACCGCTCATATCAATCATCGGAGAAGTCAAAGTAGCATCGGGTGTATAAGGAGAAGAAGCATCCACAAAAGCAAAATATCCGAAACCGGTAGTGTTGTCTGAATAACTGTTTGAAGAAGACGGTGAGTTGTTAAATTCCCATCCGGAATTACTCCAGCAATCCGGTATTAAATCCATACTTGTTTCAAAATCCATTACATAAGGTATAGAAAAAGGACTGCACTCCGTTTTAAAAGTATAAGGACCAAACCAAGTACTTTCATCTGTGACACTACAAACCGCTTTGACATACACATCATAAAGTGTATTATCTGTCAAGGACGACAAGGATACACCCAAGGTTCCGTCATTGTCCACAACAACTGTTCCACTGCCTTGTGTGAAACCTGTTTGTCCGTATTCTACTTCCCATTCAGTAGCTGTTCCATTCTCTTGCCATACTATGTCGGCTGATGAGGAGGTCACATTAATAACTTGAATAAGAGACGGAGAAATACAAGAAGGCGGTGTAAATTCATAGGCGCCCGCATCAGGCGTGGTGGTACTTCTTGAGTTGCCTTCGATATCAGTATTAATACCAACCGGTGTTCCAATATTATCTACTGCCGGATTTGAAGGTGAAAAATTCAAGCTCAAGGGGTTCGTAAAGAAGGGGTTTGCATCAACGGAATTCGTATCTCCGGAAGTAGCGGTTTGCCAATCTGCCAGAGTCGTATGAGCGGAACCGGAATAACCGATAGCGGTAGTTCCATCCGTAGCTCCCATATGCAACACGTTGTGGTCGCTGGTAATTACAGATGAAGCAGTATTAAAATACAAACAATACTTGACACCCGATCCCGTGCGAGTTATACTAAAAATATTGTTTTTAACTTCAATATCTGTCGCCGAACCGGTTTGATAAAAACCTCGTGTATTTCCTGCACTGGAATTTAAATCATTTAAAGAAATAGTATTGTGATAATAATGCACCCCGTCACTACTGCTGTTATACAAGGCATAAATCGTCCCATCACTTCCTGTTAAATTGATAAGGTTGTTTATAACTTCGCTTGCATTACCTATCGGAGAATCATTGGCTGAAAAATAAATTCCATAAGCCGCAGATGTTGAAGGAGAGGTTACCCCTCCAAAAGGATTGTGAACTTTATTGCTTGCAACAATTTGACTTTCTCCTTTTGAAAGGAAATAAATTCCGTAAAAAGTAGAAATATCAGGTCGATTCGGGCGGCTTATGTCGTTATTGGCCACAACCGAATTGTTTGTATAGGCCATTCTAATTCCGGCATTATAAAAATCTTCTATGATATTATTGGAAACAATATTACCCAAAGAAGGTGTGGATGATTGACCATATATGCTCATAGCATAGTATCCTCCGATAATCGTATTTCCAACGAATACATTATTTGACCCCGAACTACCTGAAGAGGATGTTGCACTGGTTAAACTTCCGCTCACAACAATACCGACATTGGAACTTGAGTTACTCATGAAGGTAGAGTTCATATTAATGGTATTGTTAGTGATCGTATTATGATCGGCGTTGTTGGTCAATTGAACCACAAAATTATTGCTGTCAGATTGAGTTACAAAATTGAAGTTGACAAGGGTCGTATAATCCGTGCCATCCAATAATATCAAACTTCTGTTGCTACTTGCAGTTAGATAAGTGAGTGTTTCCCCATTTCCATTAATCGTAATTGTACTGGTTGAATTAGCTCCCACAATTTCCTCAAGAATAATTTGCTCTTCATAAGGACCGGAACCGGGCAACAGATTAAAGGATACAGATGCTGAAATACCGCAAGTGTTGAGAGCATAAGCCACATCTGACAAAGTAAGGAAGTCTCCGGAAGCCCCAACCGTATAGGTGCCTGCTAATGGACCGGGACAATCGGTTCTAAATGTATAAGGTCCTACCCAAGTACTTTCGTCTCCAACGCCACAATTAGCTCGTACGTAAAAGTCATATT
>CAYPGZ010000108.1:0-4737 GCA_964410335.1 uncultured Flavobacteriaceae bacterium
TGAAAAAATCAAGTAAAACCACAAAAACTCCAAACCATTGAAAAACCGGGCAGTATTAGGTCACCCATGATAGAAATTTTTTGTTCTTTTTTTATAGAGGCTGCCCGTTTTTTTATGAATTAAGTAATGGAACCCAATCTATTCAACGATAATCGTACAGACTACATCTCTAATCCAAAATCAAACCCTATGAAAAGCATTGTTTATTACTGTTTTATCGCGCTTACCGCCATCGCGCTGTCTGCCTGCTCCGCAGAAGACGGAAAAGACGGAATTGATGGAATTGACGGGCAACAAGGCCCACAAGGCGAGCAAGGCATCCCGGGAGAAGACGGCAATGCCAATATCATTTATTCGGATTGGTTTGCCTTGAATACTTACTCCAATAAATATACAGAGACCATATTTGATGGCACCACCGAAGCCATCATCTATACTTTTGAAGCGTCGGAGATCACACAAGAAATTTTAGATAAGGGAAGCCTGAATGTTTACTTTGAAATTTCAGATGGATATGTTCTTCCCTTACCCATTGCAGATTACGCGGGAGTTGGGATGAGCCTGTACTCCCTGTCGTTGAACGAATTTAGAATCATCATCTACGACAAAGGAAACACCAATCCCGGGGATGCGATTATAGTGGAAAACATCAAAGCATTTCGCTATGTCATCATTCCCGGCGGAACCCCCGCCCAGGCCATCGATATGGAAAAAATAATCGAACAAACACCTATTCAGCAATAATCGTTGTAGAGACGTAGCATGCTACGTCTCTACAACCTAAAACCAAACACCATGAACACCAAGACCCTGTTCAAAAACCTCTTCTTTCTCCCCATCCTCGGGATTTTCCTTTCCTGCTCCGGCGACGACGATTCGGGAAAACCCCCGGTTGAGAGCGAAACCCAATTGGTGTTGACCGCCTCCACCACTGAAACCACGATTGGCGAGGAAATCACCTTTGAGGTCACCGCAAACGGGGAAGTCGTAAGCGACGCGACCATTTTGGTGGACGGTGCGGCTATTTCCGGTTACAGCCATGTTTTTGATACCGCCGGCACTTACGAAGTGGTTGCCCAAAAAGAAGGCTATACGGACAGCCAGCCGCTTAATCTTGAGGTGAATGAAGTGCAAATTGATGTCTATGCTGCGGGGTACAAACAAAATATGGGTGGAGAATTCGTAGCAAAATACTGGAAAAACGGGATGTCTTTTAACCTTACGAATGGGGCAAACTACGCCCATGCCCGTTCTATTTTCGTTGACAAACAAGGAAATGTGCACGTGGTAGGTTTTGAAGAAATCGGATCTATTTATATCGCTAAATACTGGAAAAACGGGGCAAGTACCAATTTAAGCGATGGAACCTCGAATGCTAATGCCGAAAGTGTTTTTGTGTATGAAGGAGATGTGTATGTGGCCGGTTATGAAGGTAGTAAGGCTGTGTACTGGAAAAACGGCGGACGAGTTGACCTAACTGACGGAGCAAATTATTCTTCTGCCTATTCCATTTTTGTGTATAAAGGCGACGTGTATGTGGCCGGTTATGAATCCAATGGGAGCAAAAATGTAGCTGTTTACTGGAAAAATGGAAATAAAATACTCTTGACAGATGGTTCGCATAATGCCAAAGCCCACTCCATTTTTGTACATGATGGAGATGTGTATGTGGCCGGATACGATTCTAATGTAAGTGGTAATGGGGTTGCTGTTTACTGGAAAAATGACAATCCAACAAACCTAACGGATGGAAGCAATAATGCCAATTCGAAATCAATCTTCGTATATGAGGACAAGGTGTATGTGTCCGGTGAAGAGAAGGGTATGGCTAAATATTGGAGTCTGCCTGCCAATAATCCGGGAACCGTAACACCTGTAAGCTTGTCCGGCGTAAGTGCCTATTCTGTATTTGTTATGGATGAAGACGTTTATGTTGGAGGCGTGGGAGAAGACTCGGGCAATTATATAGCCAGGTATTGGAAAAATGGACAGGCTGTGGATTTTCCGGAAAATTCACCAGATGCCGGAATACGCTCCATATTCGTGACAAAAACCATTGTGGAATAATTATTAAATCACACTGATTGGTGTCCTCCGGATGGAAGACAGATTTTGGAGAATTATACTGATTTCAATAAGAATTCTTATAAGCCCAAACTTTTACAAGGGAATAAACCGTCAAAACTTAAAAAGCAAAACCATGATAACAAAAAAGATTTTTAAAACAAGTTTTATCCTATTGGCGTTCGGGCTGTTCCTTTCCTGCTCCGGCGATGACGATTCGGGAACACCTCCGGTTGGGAACGAAACCCAATTGGTGCTGACCGCCTCCACCACGGAAACCATGATTGGCGAGGAAATCACCTTTCAGGTCACCGCCAACGGGGAAGCCGTGAGCGATGCGGAAATTCTTGTCGATGGCGTGGCTACCGGCACAGGTTACAGCCATGTTTTTGAAGCTTCCGGGGAATATCAGGTAATGGCGAAAAAAGAAGACTTTCAGGACAGTGAAGCCGTCAAGGTACTGGTGAAAGAAGAACTAACCCGAGTGAAAAGTTATACAGAAAATGGTCAGGTAACAACATTTTCCTACAATGCCGATAATTACTTATCGAGTTATTCTCGAGGGAGCGATGTACGCGACGTGATCTACGATGCCGAAAACAGGATTATTCAAAACGGGATTTTTGAATATACCTATAACAATTTGGGGCAAGTCACGAAAATAATCGAACAGGATGCCGGAAATTGGACAAACAAACAAGCCACTTTTATCTACAACAACCAAGGCTTGGTGGTGAGATCCTATAACCAATTCACCTACAACACCACCACTACAAATTTTACCCGCGAGTTTGAGTATGACACAGAGGGAAAGCTAATTTCGTTTACGGAAGAAGAAATGGGGCAATCCTTAGATCGTTTTTTGATTTCCTATGATTCCAGGGGCAACATAGCACAGATTAAAAGGCAAACTAAGCCTCCCGGAGGAACGAGTTTTATGGATGCTTGGACCAAAACATACACCTACGATGACAAAAATAATCCGGGTTATACGATACACAACAGTATGGGGCTGTCCGAGAACACTTCCCTGTTCTATACTTATGAAATGAAAGGAGTTCATTTTTTTGGAAACTATGCATTTTTTATGATAGTGCATCACAGCCCGAATAATCTTCTGAGTCATTCCTATAGTACCAATAGCGGCGTTTATTTCGATTTCAGTTATGAATATGTTTATAACGAAGAGGGATATCCTATTTCCCTTGAAGAAACCCAAAACCTTTCTGATGGGAGCACCCAAAAGTTTTATTACAGTTGGGAATATGAAACTTTTGTAGGGGAATAAACAGTCAAAACCTAAAAAACAAAATCATGAAACCAAAAAAGATTTTTACAACAAGCTTTGTCCTACTGGCGTTCGGGATTTTCTTTTCCTGCTCGGGCGATGACGATTCGGGAACACCTCCGATTGGGAACGAAACCCAATTGGTGCTGACCGCCTCCGCCACCGAAACCACGACCGGAGAAGAAATTGTTTTTGAAGTCACCGTCGGCGGGGAAGCCGTGAGCGACGCGACCATTTTGGTGGACGGCACGGCTATTTCCGGCTACAGTCATGTTTTTGAGACTTCCGGGGAATATCAGGTGATGGCAAAAAAAGAAGGTTATAAGGACAGTGAGGCCGTCGAAGTACTGGTGAAAGAAGAACTCACCCGAGTGAAAAGTTATACAGCTAATGGTCAGGTAACTACATTTTCCTACAATGCCGATAATTACTTGTCGAGTTATAATTACGGGGGCAGCGATATCCGCAACGTGATCTACGATGCGGAAAACAAGGTCATCCGAAATTGGATTTTTGAATATACTTACAACAATTTGGGGCAGGTCACTGCCATGACCGAGGATGATGGTAGCAGTGTCATAAATAAACAGGCCACTTTTATCTACAACAACGAAGGCCTGGTGGCACGATCCTATAACCAATTTTCCTATGCCTCTACAGGTGAAACCACACATTTTACCCGTGAATTTGAATATGACACGGACGGACGGCTGGTTTCCTTTACGGAAAAAGAATCGGGACAGTCCACATATCGTTTTTTGATTTCTTACGACGGTAACGGCAATATTGTACAGATAAAATGGCAAAGCAGTTATGATGGAAGTCCTTATAGCGATTTGTATACCTATAGTTGGACCTATGACGACAAAAAGAACCCGCGCTATGCGCTGCTCAACCGTATGGGCGTCTCTGACCATACCTCCTTGGTCTATGCAATGGAAATGGGCGGAGACAGTCATCAATTTCTGGGCAACTATGTTTATCTCAGGATGAACTATTATAACCCCAACAATATGTTGACTTTTTCCTATAGTAGCAGTAGCGGCAGTTTCAGCAATACTTATGAATATGTCTATAACGAAGAAGGCTATCCCACCTCGCTTGAAGAAACCCGGAACCTTTCCGATGGAAGTATCGATATGCGTTATTACAGCTGGGAATACGAAACTTTTGTGAAGTAGATGAAGAGGAGTGGGGAGAGGTTAGAGGGTAGAGGGGAGTAAGACGAAAAGAAGAAAAGCCAAAGGATATAACTTGGTGAAGGACGAAGGGAAAAGAGTTATTTAACCCAAAACCAAAACCAATCCACAGCCGGCAATAAGCATCCGGCAACAGATTTAAGATCAAAACCATAAAATCATGAAAACCTTATTTACAAAAACCAC
>CAYPGZ010000109.1:0-4632 GCA_964410335.1 uncultured Flavobacteriaceae bacterium
TTACTTGTTCCAATTTTACCAAGGTATTCAATTTGGCACTATTGGCTTGATTAATGGAAATCGGGGTAGGAACAATTTCGGCTACTTCTCCGGATCGAAAAACATGTTGCCTGAATTCTGCTTCGGTCAACCGTCCCACTCCGTCTTGAAAAGGAGCACCACCAAGGGTGATTACTCCACCATTTCCATTATTGTCTGCCCCGTCCAGTCCTACATGCAAGCCTGCAAGCTGGACATAAACCTTTCTTCCGGGTTCATAAAAAGTGTACAAATCGGTGGTTTCCGTTTGGATAGAAATTCCTGCTTCCGGGTTTTCAGGGCTGCTTTGAATGATTAATTCCTTATAGAAATTTCCGGTCTGATCACTGGAAATTACATAGCCTTCCAAAACCAAACTGTCCTGAATTTTTAGGGGAGCAGTTGTATTTGAATTTTCATATAAATCCTTGATATCTGCAATACTGGAAGTTACATCCAAATCCGGTTCCTCAAAATTTAAGGGCGGGGTATCAAATTCATCGTCCGTCACACAAGAGGAAAACATCAATCCAACAAGAAGGAGGACAAGAATACTTTTAATATTGTTTACGTTTTTCATTTTTAAAAAATTCAGGGTTAAATAGGTCTATTTATGGGGTTGAAAAATTAGAATCTAAAATACAAATTCAGATAAAAAGTCGTGCCGTAACCATACCAATATTTCGGTCCGAATACACGTTTGTCATTGGAGGTATCTGCAAGCAGTTCGCGATAGTTTGCTGCTCTTCCTTGTTCATAGCCCCCCGTTTTATATTTTTCGTTTAATACATTGCTGATTACGCCAAAGAATCCCACATAATAATCGTCAATTTTCCATGATTTCCCACCGATAAAATTCACTAGAAAATAATCACCAAATTGCTCTTGTTTCAACAGCTCACGAGCGGTTTGAGGGTTGTAATCATTAAAAGGAACCCCATCGACATCCAAATAAAAGTTTCGGGTGCGCGTAATGGGTGAGGGATCCACATAGGCATTGGAAAAATAATTTGTTGTTGCTCCAAAAAACCAATAATCGGGATCGCGATATTCAAATCCAAGCTGATAGGCTTGTTCGGGTCCACCGGCCACGTGATAGTTTTCCAAATAACTTTTTCCGAAATTCAAACGTTGATCAAAATCATCGGAAGTGAGATATAAATTTGGATTATTATCATAAACCACTTGTCCGATTGCTGCTGCTGCTTTAAGGGTGATGGTTTGCGTGGCTTTGGCTTCAAGTCCAAATTCCAATCCTATACTGCGTTTGTCGATTCCCGTCAAAACTTCTTGCACAAAGGCATTGGTTTGGTTGACTGTGGCTCCCGGGGTGGAAGTTCCCGTTTCAGGAATACCCGCTTGAAAAGAGAGTCCGTCGGCATAATAAAAGGAAATCTCCGTGGCATCCATCAATTTTGAATAATAGCCGGTTAAGCGTGCATTGATTTTGGGGCCACGAAAAATATAGCTCAAATCAACAGATTGGATGGTTTCTTCAGTTAATCCGGAAACCACATCGTTGTTTTGTCGAGAATTCGAAAAAGAATTACGCAAGGTCGGAGCTTTTGTCAAATATCCCGCATTCACATCAATCATATGACGCCCGGTAATTTTGTAGGTAGCTCCTGCTTTTCCACCAAATGTGGTGAATTCAAGCTCTTCACTTTCTCCCAAAGAATTATCCGGGAAAGCTCCGTTTTGATATAAACCTGTTCGAAGATAGGTTGTGCGTCCTAAATTTCCCCCCAGATAGAAATCCACTTTTTTGGTCTTGTATTGTGCTTGTGCAAAACCGGAATAGGTGGTTGCGTCAAAAATATAATTATACCCAAAACGTTCGCCATTACCCAAAATGCGATTGGGGTTTTGCAAATCACTTTGTGCTTCATCTCCGGAATTGAAAGTATCCACATCCAAATAGCTTTCTGCACCGAGCAAGTCAATCATATACGCAAAGTTTTCTTGCTCCAACTTGCGATAACGCACCGCACCGGTCATTTTAAGATTATCTGTCACTTGTGTATTGAGGATCATGTTGGCCATGATTTTTTTCATATCAGACCGATCTTCATAAAGATAGTATCGAGCGGGGATTCCTTGTTCCCGAGCAGCAATATTCGTTTTGTATAATTGATTCCAATCGATTTGACCGTCTTCAGTAAATTCACTATAATTTTCATAGGCCAAAGCAAGGTTCGGTGGGTCTCCTGCCAGTGCAAAACTCGGTAATTTTCGATAGTAAGAAGGATCCGGGTTTGGCGCATCATCGTAGCCCAAACGACTATTACCCATTTCTCCAAAATGATATCCCAAATTGGTATTTAATCGTGTTTTGGAGGAGATATCCCAGTAATGATTCAGCATAATCACGGGTTGCTCCACACGTTCCACACGCGAATTTCTGATTTCCCCATTTTGATAACCCCAATAGGAATTATACTCAGTGCCTTTCAAATCATAGACTTCTTGAGTATTGGCAGAGGATTTTCCTCGTCGGGAGGGTACAAAAAACGCACTGAGGTTTAAACTGTGGTTAGGGGAAAGTTGCTTTTCCACCGATGCAAAAAAGGAGTTGGCATCGTAGAGTGTTCCGTCGCGAAAACCTTCTTCGCCATATCTTCGGGCAAAAAGTACAGAATAGGCCCACCCATTTGCCAGCAAACCGGAATTGTAGTTTGCAGAAATCCTGCCTGTATAACTTCTGTTGGAAGCTGCATAAGAAATCCGACCGCCTTCTCGATATTGAGAAGCTCGCATAGTGATGTTGGTGGTTCCCGCAAGACCTCCAAAGTTAGTTTCATTGGGAGATAATCCCATCGAAAAAACGCGTTCTCGCTGTGCATCGTTCAATCCTCCCCAAACGGTCCAGTCAGGACGTCCATTGTAAAGTGAATTCATTTCAATGCCGTTGATAAGCAGTTTTCCGTTTTCGCTATCCAAACCGCGCGGATTGAAAAAGGTAGCACTGAAATCATAAGCAGCAGCATTCAAAAAAACATCTTTGGAAGCTTGCAACAAGCCCGAGATATTGTCTGCACTGCCGACTTCCTGATCGAGTTCGCTATCGGTGAGAGTGATGGTGGCCACCTGTACTTGTTCCGCAACATTCAACTCCAAACTTATATTGAGGTTTAAGTCCTTGCCTTCTTCAATAATGATTGGAAAATTTTTGGTGATATATTCATTTTTTTCCACTATTAGAATTTGTTCTCCTAAGGGAAGTTCCATCCCTGTAAAGGAAAAATGTCCTTCGGCATCGGTCTCAGCACTAATAGAAGTGTCGGATTCCAAATAAACATGAACACGGGAAAGAGGCTGGTCTGTGGTGGCATCGGTAACCGTTCCGGATAAAGAGGTTTGTCCAAAAGAAAAACCAAAAGAAAAAACAGAAACGAGAAGGAAAATAGATTTTCGCATGGATTGATTGGTTATGGAAACCGGGTTTATATTATCAAATCATCAAAATGAGGGTGCAAAGATAAACCAAAACCACAAAATGGTTACTTTTGGCCTCACATTTGCAATCATTCTTTACCTAAAAATAATATTAGCGAAAGAAAAAGACTTTGATTTGATTTTATGATTTAACCTCCGATTTATTTTTTTTGATATATTTTAGTAACTTCTTTTTGAAAATAATTCCATGAAAAAAACCATCTTCACTCTTTTGTTATTTTTTATTTTTTCTTTGGGAAAAAGTAATGCTCAGGAAAAAACCTATAAAGTACTCACGGTTGCTTTTTATAATTTAGAAAACCTTTTTGATACCGTGGATGATCCTAAAAAAATGGATGAACGAAGCCCGATCATGGAAATCGTTGAAACTAAACGACCGGAAGTTTACAGAAAAAAGCTGACGAACATGTCCACGGTGCTGGAGCAAATCGGGAAGGAAGTAGCACAAAATTCGCCAATAATTATCGGGGTCTGCGAAGTTGAAAACCGCAAAGTGCTCGAAGATTTACTCAATCAACCGGCTTTACTCGACAAAAATTACGGCATTATTCATTATGATAGTCCGGACGAACGAGGTATTGATGTGGCTTTTCTCTATCAAAAAGCATTTTTTCGTCCGATTAATTCCAGCACACATGAAGTTTTGATTTATAGAAATAACGATCCCAACGACCGGGATTTTACTCGCGATCAACTTTTGGTAACCGGCATGTTGGACAATGAAAAAATGCACTTTATCGTAAACCACTGGCCTTCTCGCGGTGGAGGTCAAGCCGCGAGTGAATTTAAGCGTTTGAAAGCTGCAGAAGTAACCAAAGGAATTATCGATTCTCTTCAAAATGTCGATCCCTATGCAAAAATAATTGCCATGGGAGATTTCAATGACAATCCCTACAACAAAAGTTTTAAAGAAGTGCTGAAAACCGAGGCTGAGAAGAATAATGTGAAACTAAAAGGACTCTATAACCCTTTTGAGCTTATGCACGAAAAAGGTTTAGGAACCGGCGCCTATCGCGATGGGTGGGATAATTTTGATCAAATTATCCTTAGCAAACCTTTTCTGAAAACCGAAGATTACAGCTCCTACAGGCTTTATCGCGCGGGGATTTTCAACCCCAATTTTTTGATCACCCCCCGCGGAAAATATAAAGGCTATCC
>CAYPGZ010000110.1:0-1767 GCA_964410335.1 uncultured Flavobacteriaceae bacterium
TGGTTTTATCCTTTTGGAATGAAAGGACGGAAAAAACTCAGTAAATTTCTAAAAGATGAAAAATTCTCCCTTCCCGAAAAAGAAAAAATATGGGTGCTGCTTTCCGATGATAAAATTGTATGGATTGTAGGAATACGGCCGGATGAAAGGTTCAAGGTGACTTCCGGGAGCAAAAATATACTCAAAATAAGCTTGGAAGAGAGGGAAAAGGTTTTTTAAAATACTTATCGCACAAAACTTTCCATATCTTCAATTTTCTTGCGTTCGCGGCTAAATAGATTTTTTTCTTTAATCATTTTTGCGGTTTCTTCGGGCAACATTTCCTCCCAACCTTCTTTTCCTTCTGCAATCATTTGCAGGACTTCACGGGAGAAAATCTCCAAAATACTGGGATCATAGTCTTTGATATCCACTACTTTTCCGTTGTATTTAAAAAACTTGTACAACTCTTTCATTCGGGGGTGAACTTTCAGGTTTTCGCTGTCGATAATTTCTCCGGTTTCCCGATCTTTAAAGGGATAGAGATAAACTTTCAGGTTTTTAAAGAAGAGTTTTCCGAAAGCTTCCAAGATTCCTCCACTCAAATGACGATAGTAGCGCGTGTCAAAAATATCCACGAGATTGTTCACGCCCATGGCCAGCCCCATTTTTTCTTTAGTATATCGCGAAAAATATTCTACCAAACGATAATATTCCTGAAAATTTGAAATCATCACGGTTTGGCCCAGTGCACAAAGCAACTCGGCCCGATCCATAAAATCCTCTTCGTCTATTTCGCCCTCGGCGCGTAGATTGGACAGGGTAATTTCAAAAATGCACACCGTATTCTTTTGGTCCACGCCTTTTTCCTGCAAGAAAAGTTTGAGTGAATTTTCATAAATATCCATATTCACTTTGGTCACAGGGCGAAAGCTCCCCCGGAGTGCCAGGACATTTTTTTTGTATAAAACCCTTGCCGGCAGTACGTTTTTCCCTTCCGGAGAAAACATCACCGCTTCGGTCATTCCGTTTTTTACCAGTTGAAGACTCATCAATCGATTATCCACATTTTCGAAACGAGGTCCGGAAAAGTTGATGGTATCGATTTCAATCTGATCTTTGCTCAAGTGGTCATAAAGATAGCGGAGTAATTTTTTGGGAGAATCATATTTGTAATAGGCTCCATAAATCAGGTTTACCCCCAAAATCCCTAAAGTGATTTGTTGCTGTTTTGCATCATTTTGGTGAAAACGCAAATGAAGTATAATTTCGTTGTAATCTTCTTTGGGGCGGGTTTGATATCGGATTCCTACCCAGCCATGTCCTTTATATTTTTTTGAAAAATCAATGGTAGCCACGGTATTGGCAAAGCTGAAAAAAAGCTTATTGGGATGTTTTTTGCGGTCTATTCGCTCCTCGATAAGCCGCATTTCGTGCGAAAGCATTTTTTTTAAACGTTCCTCGGTCACATAACGTTTGTCTTTTTCCATTCCATAAATCGCATCGCTAAAGTCTTTATCATAAGCACTCATTGTCTTGGCAATGGTTCCTGAAGCTCCGCCGGCACGAAAAAAATTGCGCACAGTTTCCTGTCCCGCCCCAATTTCCGCAAAGGTGCCGTAAATGTTTTCGTTGAGATTTATTCTCAGAGCTTTACTGTTTATAGAGGGAATATTTTCAAATTCCCGGTCGCCCATGATGGTAATAGACATGTATTATGCTTTTTTGAGGGTGCATTTTGTTTCACAATTCAAAGGTAGCAAAATGCATTCCTAAATGGAAGTTTTT
>CAYPGZ010000110.1:1867-4626 GCA_964410335.1 uncultured Flavobacteriaceae bacterium
AAACTTGGTATTTGGAGCATGAAACTTTACTTTTGTAAAAAAACAAATTTGAAAATCACTTTCCTCGGTACCGGAACTTCCCAAGGTGTGCCGGTTATCGGCAGCACACATCCGGTTTGTTTGAGCGATAATCCCAAAGACAAACGCTTGCGGGTTTCTGTGTTGATAGAATGGAACGGAAGCTCGTTTGTAATCGACTGCGGTCCCGATTTCCGACAGCAAATGCTTAATAACCATATTCCGCGGCTGGATGGGATTCTATATACACATGAACACAATGACCACACGGCGGGCCTGGACGACATCCGACCGTTTTTTTTTCGACAGGGCGCCATTTCCATTTATGCACAAACCCGAGTTATCCAAAGTCTGCAGAAACGATTTGGATATATCTTTGAGATTGAAAATAAATATCCTTCCGCTCCGGATTTGGATGTAAATATTATTGATGAAAAACCTTTTTATATAAAAAACTTAAAGGTTATTCCCATTAAAGTGATGCACGGAAAACTAGAAGTGTTCGGATACCGAATTCGTGATTTTGCCTATATCACCGATGCCAAAAGCCTTGCAGAGGAGGAGATGGAAAAATTGAAAGGTCTTAAAGTGTTGGTGATAAATGCTTTGCGAAAAGAACCTCACCCTACCCATTTCAACCTCGAAGAAGCCCTGGCATTTGTGAAAAGACTCAAACCTCAAAAAGCTTATTTAACGCATATCAGTCACTTAATGGGTTTTCACGATGAAGTGGAAAAACAACTTCCGGAAAACGTATTTTTGGCCTATGATAATTTAAAAATAGAATTGAAGTGATTCCTTCATTTCACTGATAAAAAATCCATTCCAAGAAAAAAGAATAAGCCCATGAAAAGCAAAATTTTCCTCTATCTGTTTGTCTTTGCATTATTATACATCGTATTTCAATATATGAATGCTCGGAAAGCAGACGCTTATTTCACCACTAAAGTAGAATTTCTTGAAGAACGCGTAGATTCGCTTGAAGCAGAAAACCATCGCCTTTTCAATAAAAACTATGATTTGGGTTATTTTTCACTCACCCAAAATGATTTGGCATCCGAATATTTTATGGAAAAGGGTATCAACCCGGATGAACTCGATTTGATGATAAAAGACAGCATCATCGGTTTGAACGGCACAGAAGACAATCCCTTAATACCCTTTCCGGGAATGATGGGAATCATGAGAATAAACCACATTCATGTTCTGAACAACAAATGGATTATCGCAGATTTTACAGATGGAACCTACTGGGGCGAAGTCCTCTTGGAATATTTTGTAGAAGAAGATGAAACACTGAGTTTTGAGGTCTTGGATGGAGCCTTGTATGGAAGAAGGGATTAGAATATCTTGTCTCCCTTTTTTTTTCTTGCCTTTTTTCATAAAGTATATACTAATATTTTTTATCAAAATAGAATTCTTTTAAGCAATTCCAGTTTAAAGCTATTCGTTTACAAACGAATACAAACATTTATAATCGTTTAATATCGGCTTAGGGTTCTCTTTTTTAGTAGTTTTGAAAATTGTGTAATTTTTTTAATCAAACTACTATGAAAAAAGATGTTATATTGATGTTTTTACCTAAAAAAAATGCCGGACGCATCAAGTTTCAAATTCCTTATATTCTGAAAGAGGAAAGACAGGCTTTTAAGCAGTTGAACGGTTCTTATTATCACCCCAATCAGCAACTTTGGAGTCTTCCGAATACATTGGAGCATCAACAAAAAGTAAAGGAATTGTTTGGTAAAAAGATACAAATTGTTGCTCAAAATACTCCTCCTAAACTACCTCAAGTAGTAGTGACAGAGCAAATGCAGCAGGAGTTGGACAGGCATTATCAAAAAATGAAGTTGAAACATTTCAGCGACTCTACCATTAGGACATATCAGTCGAGTTTGAGTGCTTTTTTCGCCTATTTTAAAAACAGCGATTTAGCGACACTCACCAAGGAACAAATTGAAGGGTATGTGTTTGAGTTGGTGCAGAAACATAAAATAAGTGAGCAAAAACAAAATACGGTCATCAATGCCATAAAGAGTTATTATGAACACACCTTGGGTTTGCCGCGAGAATACTACAACATCACCCGACCCAAGCGCAGCAAAGACTTGCCAAATATTTTGAGTGAGGAAGAAGTGTATGCCATAATCAACTCGCCCAAAAACATCAAGCACCGGGCTTTGCTGTACACCATATACAGTGCCGGTTTGCGTGTGGGTGAAGTAATTCGGCTGCGAATAAAGGATGTGCGCTCTAAAGATGGGTTTATTTTTATTAAAGACTCAAAAGGAAAAAAAGACCGACACACAGTGTTGAGCCCGTTGTTACTCGATTTATTGCGAGCCTATTACAAGGTGCACAAACCTTCTTACTGGTTGTTTGAAGGACAAGATGGCGGACAATATTCAACTAAGAGTATTCAGCAAGTATTTCGTAAAGCCGTTCAAAAAACCGGAGCCAATCCTTGGAGCACACCCCACACTTTGCGTCACAGTTTTGCAACACATTTGATGCAGCGAGGGGTAAACATCAGATATATTCAAACCGCATTGGGACACAGCAGCACCAAAACCACCGAAATATATACACGGGTATTGAGCATCAACAATAAAACTTTGAAGAGTCCTTTGGATATGTTAATGAAAAAAACTACTTTAGACGAAAATTAACAAACCGGACTTGCCTGTATAGTAAATATATCAGCTATAAAAAGGAGGGGAGGTTCGTTAATACTAATGTTA
>CAYPGZ010000111.1:0-2297 GCA_964410335.1 uncultured Flavobacteriaceae bacterium
AAAAGTATGTTTTCCGGAAAGTTCCAAAACCCTTTCTATCCGGTTTTTCAAACTATTTCAAGACTCTTTTCAATAGTGTCATAAATTTTATCGAGCTGCTTATCTGTGATGACATACGGTGGCAAAATATAAACCGTGTTTCCCAGAGGTCTCAAATAGACCCCATTTTCCATATAAAAATCATAAAGTTTATCGCGAAGATTGCTGTAATGTTCTCGTAAATCGCTTTTGATTTCCAGCGCAAAAATAACTCCACATTGTCGAACAGAGTTCACTTTGGGGTGGGAGATGATTTTTTTTCCAAAATCTTGGTGAGCGCGAATTATGCGTTGGATATTTTCCTGCATTTCCTCTGAAAGCAAAAGTTCCAATCCTGCTATCGCTGCAGCACACGCCAAGGGATTTCCGGAATAGGTATGGGCGTGAAACATGGCTTTTGCCATCTCGTCGGCATAAAAAGCATCGTAAATTTCCTGAGTACAACTGGTGAGTCCCATCGGAAGCATTCCTGCCGAAATAGCCTTGCTGAGGCATATTATGTCCGGTTTGGTTTTTATTTGATCTGAGGCAAAAGGTTTTCCGGTTTTTCCGAAACCGGTCATCACTTCGTCGGCAATACATAGGATGTCATTAGCTTTACACATTTTTAAAATCTCATTCAACCCATCGGGATCATGCATCAGCATTCCCGCAGCACCTTGAACTAGCGGTTCATAAATAAACCCTGCGATCTGGTGATTTTTGATTAGGTTTTCCAATTGTTCCAGAATTTCATCCGTATTTTTTCCGTCGGGAGTGGGAATGCGATGAACTTTAGAGAGGTGTTTTTGAAAAATACCGTGATAAACAGACAAGCCGGAAACGGACATCGCTCCCAAAGTGTCTCCATGAAAACCATTTTCGAAAGCCAATAGGGAATCGCGCTTTTCCGCTCGGTTGTGGAAATATTGCAAAGCCATTTTAATGCCTACTTCCGTGGCGGTGGAACCGTTATCGTTAAAAAATACTTTTTGTTGATTTTCCGGTAAAATCTTCATCAATTCCTCCGCAAAACGCACGGCAGGATCGTGGGTAAATCCGCTAAAAACCACCTGATCCAGAACTTGCATTTGTTCATGAACTTTTTTGATTATATATTCATTACAGTGGCCGTACATTGCCGTGTACCAGGAAGCAATTCCGTCGATGTATTCCCGGCCGTTTTCATCGGTTAAAATTGCCTCTTTGGCCTTCACAATTCCCAACATTTTCGGTTGCAACTTATGTTGAACCAAAGGATGCCAAATATGTTTTTGGTCTCTATTCGAAATATTCATGTATAATTTTTTAAAAAAATCATTTTTTGGAATCAGATGAAAGATTCTGCTCAGTCTCGAAGATTAATGTTTTTAGGGCAGTTTCGAATTTTTCTGCGTATTTTTTTACAGCGATTACATCAAAATAATCTTCTTCCTCAATTCTTCCGATTATCGGAACTCTACTCATTTTCTCGATGATATTTTCAGAAGAAGGGGTTTCTTTTCCATTAAAAATTATCCCCATATGATTAAGCCCTCGATTTTTTAAAATTTCCACCGACGATAGCGTATGATTAATACTACCGAGATAATGTCTCGAAACCAGGATGACAAAATCATTGGGTTTAATCAAATCCAGAATAGTTTCTGATTCGTTTATTGGAACTAATAAACCTCCGGCTCCTTCAATTATTAAATGATTTTTTGTTTTAGGACGGAAAATTTTGTTTGCTTCGATTAAAACATGATCAATTTCTGCTGCCGCATGAGGACTCATCGGGCTATTAAGCGCAAAAGCATTCGGATGGAATTTTGTTTTTGTATTGGAAATCAGATTCTTCACTTTATGAGTATCCGAATTTTCCAAATCTCCGGCTTGAATGGGTTTCCAATAATCGGCTTTCAAAGATTCCACAACAATTGCGGAAACGATGGTTTTTCCAACTTCAGTGCCGATTCCCGTTACGAAAATATTCATTTTACAAAAGTAGTCAACGCCCCAAACATCCTACAAATTTCTTCTTCCGAATTATAGGTGTGCAGGCAGAATCGCAATCTTTCTTTGCCCTTGGGAACAGTGGGAGAGAGGATTGGCTTCAAATCAAAACCCTTTTTTCGAAGGTTTTCCGAAAGACTTTTTACGTTTTTATTACCGGAAATTTGACAGGAATGTATGGCAGAATCACTAGGAATAAAAAGTTTTTCCAAATTGTTTTTTTTGATTTCAGCTTTGAAATATGCGATGTTTTTACGAAGTTTTTCTCGTGAAACCGACTGGTT
>CAYPGZ010000111.1:2397-4296 GCA_964410335.1 uncultured Flavobacteriaceae bacterium
GCTTCATCCACAATCAAATGAAAATTATTTTCATTGCAAAAACCGGCAAATGCTTCTAAATTGGGCGAGTCTCCGTCCATTGAAAAAACCGATTCAGTAACTACGTAAACTTCCGTGGGTTCTTTGCTAAGCGAGTGTTGGATTTTAGATTTTAGATCCTCCAAATCGTTGTGTTTGAATTTGAAAGCTTTGGCCATTCCCAAACGGATGCCGTCACGTATGGAAGCATGAGAAAATTCGTCGTAAAAAACCACATCTCCGCGCTGGGGCACACAAGAAAAAAAACCTAAATTGGCATCATATCCGGAGTTAAAAATCAACGCGGAATCGGCTTGATGAAAAGTAGCGATTTTGTTTTCGGTTTCCTCATGCAGTTTCGAATTTCCGGAAAGCAAACGGGATCCTGTGGCGCCATTTTGGATGAAATTATTTTTTTCCAAAATCGATATAGCTCGATCAAAAATACTTTCCAAGCGAGCAAAACCCAAATAATCATTGGAAGAGAAGTCCACCAAATCCTGCGGCGTATCTAGCCTGCGCAACGCATTTTCATCAATCCTTGTGGTGATTTTTTCTTCTAATTTTTTCGGCAAAATTTTCATTGTACAAAATATTAAAACTCAATAATTATTCTTTTTTGATAAATAATTATTGTTTTACGATAATTTTATTTTACATTTGTTTCCTCAATAAATGATAAATTTTATGAAGCGAATATACCAATTGAAAGATTTGTTGGACTTAGTAATATGGGGTTCCTTGATTATTTGCGGATT
Organism: uncultured Flavobacteriaceae bacterium; assembly: GCA_964410335.1. Classification (GTDB taxonomy): domain Bacteria; phylum Bacteroidota; class Bacteroidia; order Flavobacteriales; family Flavobacteriaceae; genus DASSWG01. The sequence continues at coordinate 3,174 of CAYPGZ010000111.1, forward strand.
TGTAGGGTTAGTGGTTGTTTTCTCTTGGTTCGACCTCAATATTGTTGTTTTAGATAAAGAAATCTCTGAATTTTCTATTCCCCTCGCCGCGCTCCTTTTACTTAGTTTAATAGGTTATGTTTTCTTTTTTCTAGCTTTGTTTAAATTAAAGAAACTGCTTTCTCATTTTATAAAAAAAGAATTTTTTTCCGCGGAAACTATTTTCTTACTCAAAAGTATTGGAAGATATTTATTGATGGCCATGGTTTTATTTTACGTGCCGATTTACGGGTACACCTTTCTATTTAAAAATTCATTTAGTATGAAAATTGAACCTATCAGTCCGCATTCGTTTTTCTTTTTATTAATCATAGGATTGTTTTTTCTCATTTTGGGATATATTTTCCAAGAGGCAAAAGTTTTAAAAGAAGAGAATGAACTCACTGTTTGAGCCATGCCTATTATTGTAAATCTTGATGTGATGCTGGCCAAACGGAAAATGCTCAGCACAGAATTAGCTAAAAAAGTCGGGATCACTACGGCGAATCTTTCCATCCTAAAAACCGGAAAAGCCAAAGCCATTCGTTTTTCCACTTTAGAAACTATTTGTAAAGTTTTGGAATGTCAACCCGGTGATATTTTGGAATACAAAGAGGAATGAAGCCTCAAATTCCTCAATTCCGGGAACGGGAGCATTGCACACACTGAACTATTATTATCTTTGCCGCCATGAAATTTTTGGACGAAATCAAACGGCGACGCACATTTGGAATCATTTCTCATCCCGATGCCGGGAAAACTACACTAACCGAGAAACTTTTGCTTTTTGGGGGAGCCATTCAAGAAGCAGGAGCAGTCAAATCGAATAAAATAAAAAAAGGAGCGACTTCCGATTTTATGGAGATCGAACGTCAACGGGGAATTTCCGTTGCCACCTCTGTCTTGGCGTTTGAATATGAAGGCATAAAAATAAACATTCTCGACACGCCCGGTCACAAAGATTTTGCGGAAGATACTTTCCGAACCCTTACGGCTGTGGATAGTGTAATTGTGGTCATTGATGTGGCAAAAGGGGTTGAGGAACAAACCGAAAAACTCGTGGAAGTGTGCCGAATGCGCAATATTCCGATGATTGTTTTTATCA
>CAYPGZ010000112.1:0-4199 GCA_964410335.1 uncultured Flavobacteriaceae bacterium
CAATACCACGGGAATAAGGAATTCCGCATTTGGGGAAGATGCACTTGCAGGGAACACCACCGGAAGCGACAATGCCGCATTTGGCCAGGACGCATTGACCGCCAACACCACGGGGTACAACAATTCCGCCTTTGGTTCAGATGCGTTGACCACCAATACCACGGGAAACGACAATTCCGCTTTTGGTTTGAACGCACTTGGGTCGACCACCACGGGCTTCAGCAATTCAGCCTTTGGTTCCGATGCCTTGACAACCAACACCACAGGTCAATACAACTCGGGTTTTGGGCAAAACGCACTTTATACAAATACTTTGGGCAGCAGTAATTCGGCTTTTGGCCGAAGCACACTTTATGCAAATACATCGGGTGGCAACAATTCGGCCTTTGGTTCGAACGCACTTCAAGGCAACACCACCGGGCATCGTAATTCTGCTGTCGGAAGAAGCGCACTTCTCAACAACACCACGGGCAGCAACAATACAGCGGTCGGCTATGATGCCGATGTAAGCACCGGAAACCTGACCAATGCCACGGCCATCGGGGCAATGGCAGAGGTTTCCCAAAGCAATTCCTTGGTTTTGGGGAGTATCGACGGGGTGAACAGCGCCACGGCCGACACCAAAGTAGGGATCGGCACGACCGCACCAAATGTAAGCTTGCACGTCAGCCATAAAGGCGCCGCTTCCGCCACAACCGGTCTGGACGGTTTTGAAATCCAATACAACAACGGCATCGCCCATAATTGGATTTTCCATGTGGGAAATTCTTCGGGGGATTTGTATTTGTTTGCCGATGATGCTGAAGTGGGTAAATTCGACGGCATCAGCGGAACTTATTCCACTTCTTCCGATGCCCGGTTGAAAGAAGATTTCAAACCGATTTCGACGGTGTTGCCCAAGCTCATGCAATTGGAACCTTTGAGTTATAAATTCATTCGTCAAGAAGACGACTCGAGGTATTTGGGCTTTATCGCCCAGGATGTGGAAAAGATTTTTCCCGGAATTGCCAAAGCACCTTCCCCCGAAGACGGCGAGGAAAACTATACCATGGATTACGCCGCTTTTGGGGTTGTGGCCATCAAAGCCATTCAGGAGCAACAACAGCAGATTCAAGACCAAACCAACCTCATCGCGCAACAACAATTGGTTATTGAAAGCCTGCAAGCGCAAATGCAAAGCATGCAAGCAGAACTGGCCGCGTTGAAAGATTAAGTTCATCCTTATACCCTTGGGGCATGAAGGAAAAGAATGCCCTAAGGGTTTAAAAAATACAATACCATGAACAAAAAAATAAAATCATCTTTTTTCATCCTTTTGCTGGTTTTTCTGATTTGTAATCCCGGTTTTTCGATTTCCGGGCAAGAGGATAACCCCAAACCATACCCTGTCATGCAAAATACTCAAGACACGTTGAATGTCCATCAATATGGCGAAAAAATCGCAAAACTATTATCGGAAAGCAACTGGCCCGCAATTCTGGAAGAAATCCACGCCATCCGGATGCCCGAAGGCTGGGAAGAGATGATAAAGCCTTCTTTTGAATCCTATTTTGGAAAAGAATTGAAGGTAAGGGTGATTCCATTTGATAGTCTGCCGGATTATCAACTAAAGTGGCTGCTCAAAGCCCCGGAAGAAATATTGGAGAAAACCACTCATGCTATTCGACTGAGTTATGATGATTCCACAACAGATGAAACCAATAAAGGAAAACTGGAATTGGCGATTTATACAAACGATGGCGATTGTTCTATTTTATCGGTAGGTAATCAATAAGTATTGAAAGAAATAAGTTTTATGTAAGGAGTTAGGATTAAGTAGAATATAAAATACGAAACAGGTTCAGCGGAATGAAAAAAAAGTTGGGATTGTGAAAAAACGACAAGGATACAGGAATTTTTAATAGCTTAGCAAGTTATTAACCAAACCAAAAAACATTATGACCACGCTTTTGATTATCCTTGGAATTGTTGTTTTACTGATAATTATTTTCATATCCATATACAACAAATTCGTCAAAAACCGTAACATTGTCAAAGACGCTTGGAGCAATATTGATGTTTTCCTGAAAAAACGGCAGGACCTGATTCCCAACTTGGTGGAAACCGTAAAAGGCTACGCCGCGCATGAAAAGGATACCCTTCAACAGGTTATTGAAGCGAGGAACCAAGCGGTGAAAGTAGATTCGGATGATATCAATGCCAAGATTGCCGCCGAAAACGCCTTGCAAAATACTTTGCGAAGTCTTTTTGCTTTGGGGGAAGCCTATCCCAACCTGAAAGCCGATGCATCATTTATCAATTTGCAAACCCGGCTGGCCCAAATCGAAACTGAGTTAGAGCGAAGTCGCCGGTACTACAATGCCACGGTGCGTGATAATAACACTTATGGGGAAAGTTTTCCCGGAGTTCTTTTTGCAGGAATTTTTAACTACCAACATTTCGATTATTATGAAGTGGAAGAGGAAGCCAGAGAAAATGTGAAAGTTGATTTTTCCACCCAATAACCTATCCATTATGAAAAATATCCGAGCAAATATTCTGATTGGCATATTGTTTCTGATAATCGGGATATTTCATCAGGTATCCGCACAAACTGACACCGAGCGCTCCGGGATTCAGATGAGAAATTACCCGGTGGTGGTTACCGATTTTCACGTAAAAATAAGCATGCACCCCGAAGAAGCCTATTTTGATGTGGAAGAGACCTACGAGGTGCTATTTAATGTGGAAAAACATGGGATATATCGTAATATTCCCTTAGTATATCGTTTGGGGAATCTTCCCGAAAGAGATGAAAAAAACCAGACTTTTTGGGCGCAACAGCCTAAAAGTCATCGTATTGATATTGACCATGTGGAAGTGCCGGGTCATCAAGTGCGCGTTTCCGGCGGTCGATTTTCCGAACTGATGAATATCCGGATTGGCGATCCCGACAAGTTGGTGGAAGGAGTAGAGCGTTACACCATTAAATACCGGGTGAAACACGCCTTTTTATTTGATGAACACAGCAGTTTTTTTTATTGGAATCTGATGGGTAGGGAATGGGAATTTCCTTTTTTGAAAAGCAGTTTTGAGATAAGACTTCCCGGAACGCCTCAAGCGGAATATTATGTATATTCCGGATATCCCGGTTCCACCACCACTCAAGCCCGATTTGATTATAAAGAGGGTATATTTTCAGGAGAAACGGAGGAAGTGCTGGGAGCGGGAAAAGACCTGACCCTTTTGTTGAAACTTCCCGCCGATTATATAAAACGACCCGGTCTTTTGAAGCAATGGTGGAGGAGCTACGGCTGGGTGATTTTTCCTCCTCTTGCCTTTTTGCTTTTTTATTGGGCTTGGTATAATTGGGGACGAGACCGGAAGCTGGTGAAAGCCGTAGAGTATTTTCCACCCGAGCATATAGATCCGGCTTTGGCGGGATACTTAATCGATGAAGATGCGGACACCCGCGATCTGACCGCTTTGATTCCCTATTGGGGTGCAAAAGGCTTTTTAAGCATGAAAATTGAGCAAGCCGAGAAGAAAAAATTTAATTTGAAAATAGGCGAGATTGTGGCTGTGGCCTTAGGAGGAGTCTATCTCTTCGGAATGTTGGTGGCAGTAATCCTTGTGCTGACCAGTATTCCTGCAGATTCGGTATGGAGCATCCTCGGCACCATCGGTTCCTTATTTCCTTTTGTTATTGTGGCTTTTATCATCCTGATTCGTGCCTATAGAAATTACGGTACTGCTGATTTTACGTTATATCGAAAAAAGGAGCTTCCCCCGGACGCGAAACCCTATGCGCGCACGATATTCGACGGTCTTTTTTCGAATCGGGACAAGGTGACTTCCGAGGATTTGAAAAAGAAATTTTATACCACACTCAGTACGGCAAAAAGTGAGTTGTTGAATTACAGTTCGGGGATGTATTTCACGAAATATTCCCAACGAAATATTGTTATTACGGCGGTACTGTGTATTATAGTAGGGATAGTCGGCGGGCTTGCTATAGGTATTTTGATGAGTGTATTGGGAGGAATTTTGTTTTTCTTCACCTGTTTGGGGCTTTCTTTTTATTCCGGGGTAATGCGAAAACGACTTGTACAAGGCGACGAAACGCTACAAAAACTGGAAGGTTTCCGGATGTTTCTCAAAAAAGCCAAAAAGAAAGAATTGGAGTGGTTGATTGGAGAAAACCCATCCTATTTTGAAGA
>CAYPGZ010000113.1:0-1918 GCA_964410335.1 uncultured Flavobacteriaceae bacterium
TAGTAGCGTTGGTTGTCAACAACTACTTCAAGGAAGTAATAACCTGCTGATTCCTTGCCAATATTGATGGAAGCCTGGTCAAATTTCCCTATCAACCGACCCATGCTGTCATACAAATTGATTTGGTCGATTTTCCCCTTGGCTTCTATATTCAAATTCCCGGTGGTTGGGTTGGGATAAACTTCTATACCGGTTGAGGCAAGGTTGTTTTCAGCTATTCCCAAATTGCAGAACGCCACTTGGTTGAGGGTTTGGGTTTCATCTGAAATAGCAATGTTGATGTCTGTCGTGGCAAAATCAACAATTGTAGTAAGGCTTAAACTTGGCGGGGTCAGTTCCATGGCATTGCCGTTCAAGATATTGTGCGAAACATCGGTGATGTCGCAAGGCATGGGAACGCCCAAGTCCCGCTTTTCAATTTGGAAATCAAAGCCGGGAAAAGGGTTTAATCCCAAAAGCAACAATTGGTCGTTTCCCAAATAAACCGAAGTATTGTTGCTATTGATGGTGCTAAAGTTGGACAAAAAATTCCCGTTGGCATCCAAAACAACGTGCATTGTCCTGCCTGAATTTACCTGATAGACCGCTGCCACGATGTTTCCTTGGCTGTCTTCCTGTATAAAATCAAAGTGGGTGGCCTGGAAAGGGTTGTTGGCGACACCTTCAAAAGTTTCCACTTTTTTGGCCCAAATCACATTGCCGTTTGCGTCTGTCCTGAAGAAGGTGCCGTGCCCAAAAACCGTTTGCACCGAGGCGATGAGGTAATCGCCGTTCTGTGCGCGGTTGAAGATGACGCCTCCTTCGGTATAATACTTTCGTACCCAATTGATTGCTGAGAGATCGTTTTCTATATTCATGAGGTTCCCCTTGAGGGTCATCAAGTCAAAAGTCCCGTTGCTGTTGGCAATGATTTTTGAAGGATGGTCAAACTCCAAAGAATATTTTTTGAAATTTGAAAAATTTCCATTGGCGTCTATTTTGCAAAAGGCTTTGAAATAGCCTATATTGTCTGTGGTGTACTGAAAAATGCAAAGCACCGAACCGTCCGAAAGGACTTTGATAAAAGGCGCATCGGCATAAGGAGAGTCTATGTTTTTTGCCCAATTGAGCGTCCCGTTATTAGCTATGCTCATCACAAAAGGTTTGCCCAGCCCCGCGTCAAAATCGGGATAGCAAAAGCCGGAAATAAGCTGGCTGCCATCAGGCAGGAAAATGCTGTGGCCGGGCACGAGGGACATGTTGCTCCCCACACCTTTGTATTTGAACAGGTTTTGGAGCTGCCCGGCATTGTCCATAACAATATGGTTGATGTGGAACACGCCCGAATTCTGTTCGTTGGCCATAATCGTGGCCGTATAAACAGAATTATAGACGGTAACATCACGACCATCCAAATATTGCGCCGTGGTTTGTGGCCCTTGGTATTCGTAACTGAAATTTTGCGCCATCGCGCAGGGAAATGAACATAGGGTCAAAAAAAGGATAAAAAATGTTTTCATGATAATTTGTTTTGTTTGATTTTTGAAGAGCCGGTTTTTGGTTTATGGCTTTTTTCCATCGACAAAACTATATTTCGAGGCGGTCGGTTCAAAAAAAACCGAGTATGCAAAAGGTGTCAAAGTAAAAAATAACCCACAAAATACTGATTTACAGATTGTTCAAAAAATCGGACAAATCATCGGAAGCTTGTAGGTTCAATTTTTTCCGTATGCGGTAGCGTGCCGATTTTACAGAATCGACGGACAAAAACAGGGTTTGGGAGATTTCCTTTAGGTTGAACCTCAACTTTGCCAGCGAGCAAATCCTCAGTTCGTTGTTGGTCAAATCGGGATAGTTGTTTTTGAGCTTGTCGTAGAATCCGGAATACAAATCGTTGAAATAAAGCTCGAATTTTTTCCAATCGTCGTCAATCTTCAAG
>CAYPGZ010000113.1:2018-4042 GCA_964410335.1 uncultured Flavobacteriaceae bacterium
AAAACGAGCAGTCCGAAAATTGTGCCTTGGTTGATTTTTTTTTGAAGGACGCTCCTTTTGCGCTGTTCCTCCAAAATGGCGATTTCCTTTTCCTTTTGAACGAGTTCGATGTTGTTTTTTGATTTCAAGCTCAGTTCCTGGATTCGCTCTTTTTCCAAGGCTTCCATCAAACGCATGCTTTTTTCCCAATAGGCACTTGCACTGTCGATGTTGTTCCTTTTGGTATAGAAACGGGCCAAATCCAAATACAGCAAGCGTTTTTCCGATTTCTTCGAACTGGATTGCAAGGCTTGGTGGTAATAAGTTTCGGCTTTGGTGAATTCTCCTTTCTTGACATATAGCCGTGCCAGCCCCGAATAAATCCCTGGAGCGGCGGTCTCGGAATAGGACAGCGCTGTTTCGAGTGCCAGTTCATAATTCCGTTCAGCCTTTTCAGGCTGTCCGGTCTGCGCATAAAAAACACCCATGTTTTGGTAGTAGGTGGACAAAATGTCCGGGTTTTTATGCGTTATGGGGTTGTTTTTGAGTTGGTTTAGCAAACTGTCGATTTTGCCCGTGTCGCCTTCCACGTACAAACTCAACATTGAATAATTCAATATCGTTATGGGGATTTTTTTGCTGTCTCCCAAAGCCAAGGCCAGTTCGTATGCTTTTTTCTGATAGACAAGAGCCTGTTTGGCATTGCCGGCTTCGTAAAAACAATTGCCCATATTTACCAAAATGGACAAAAGCCCGCTGTCGCTGTCCAATTTTTCATAAATTTCCAAGGCTTGGTTCAGATGGGAAAGCGCTTTGTCGATTTCTCCCTTGGCTTCATAGGCCACGCCCATATTGTTGAAAATATCGGCGCTGTCAATATCGGTCGTGACAAGTTTTTTGTCGAAGGCTTTTTGAAAATAAACCAACGCCGAATCCGGTTTTTTGTCGAAATAATAGACTTTCCCGCGGGATATAACCGCGTTGAAACTTCCTTTTTTATAATTGATTTTGTCGCTGAGCCTTTCCAACTTGTCAATCCAAAACAGGGCAAGTTCCAAATCGGTGCCTTCATAGGTTTTGGACAGTTCATAGTAGGTGTCGGCAAGTTCCTCGCCCTCACTCAGCACATCAACCCTTGCCAAAAGGCTGTCCTGCTTGCTTTGGGCTTGGGTGGAAAGGCAGGCTAACGTCAAAAAAATTAGGTATAAATGTTTCATGGGAATTGCAGGAATCGGTTTTTGTTGAAACTAAATCATTGCAAGAAACAACAAGAAATTGACATGGCAATATCAAAAGAAGAAAAAAGGCATTAAAACAATAGGATTAAACTAAACCTAGTCGTCAAACCCAACAGGTTTCAAAAACCTGTTGGGTTTAAATAATTCCTAAAACTCCGCATTTTGTGGCGTCCTCGGGAAAGGAATGACATCGCGAATATTCCCCATGCCGGTGGTGAATTGCACCAAACGTTCAAAACCTAATCCAAATCCGCTGTGTACACAAGTTCCAAACCGCCGCGTGTCGAGATACCACCAAAGTTCCTTTTCATCCACACCGGAATCTTTCATTTTTTGTTGGAGTACTTCAAAGCGTTCTTCCCGTTGCGAGCCGCCGACGATTTCCCCGATTCCCGGGAACAGGATATCCATTGCCCGCACGGTTTTTCCGTCTTCGTTCAAGCGCATGTAAAAAGCTTTTATTTTTGCGGGATAATCAAAAAGGATGACCGGCGATTCAAAATGTTGCTCCACCAGATAGCGCTCGTGCTCGCTTTGCAAATCAGCGCCCCATTCTTCGATGAGGTATTTGAATTTTTTCTTTTTGTTGGGCTTAGAATTTTTAAGAATATCGATGGCTTCGGTATAACTTACCCTTTTGAAATTGTTGTTTAGCACAAATTCCAGTTTTTCAAGAAGCTTCATCTGCGATCGTTGTGCTTCGGGTTTTGATTTGTCTTCCTGAAGCAAACGATTTTCCAAGAAAACCAAATCTTCTTTACAATTTTCGAGAGCATACCGAACAACATATTTGATGAAATCTTCGGC
>CAYPGZ010000114.1:0-3891 GCA_964410335.1 uncultured Flavobacteriaceae bacterium
CAGTGGAAAGGCAATGAACGCATTTTTTGTTTATCCCTACAAAAAACAGGCACCACCTCCTTTGGTAATTTTTTCGAACATTTCGGCTACCCCGTGGTTCGCTCCGACATGGCACAATTCAGAGGATGGAACCGGCACTGGTTCATGGGAGCCTTTGATAAGATATTTTCAGACCCCATCTTTCGACATCATCAGGTGTTCGAAGATGCACCCTTTTGGGCCAAAGACTTTTATAAAATCCTGCATCAACAATTCCCGAATGCCAGATTTATTTTGTTCACACGAGACCCTAAGGCATGGTTCAACTCGCTATTGTCGCATGGCAATGGCGAAATCCTGGGCGATAAAAGATTTCATGCCCGTAACTACGAACGACCCGATGTAATCGAAAACCCTGAATTCAGCTTAAAAGACGAAGGTGCCTATTACACCCAATTTTACGAAAATCGCAACCAGGAAATCCTGGACTATTTCAGGCCCTATCCGGCCAATTTCTTACATCTTACCTTAGAAGATGCAGACAAATGGAAGAAACTTGCCACTTTTGTAAATCTTGATATCCCTGAAGATTTTGATATACATGCCAATAAAAAAAAATTGTTGTAAGTGTCTTTAAAAAAGAAAACCGTTCACAGCATCTTCTGGTCTTCCCTACAGCAGTTTGGAAGACAGGGATTCAGTTTTGTTTTCTCCATATTACTGGCCCGCCTTTTATTACCGGCTGAATTTGGCTACATCGCCATGATCATGGTGTTTATTAATTTAAGTCATGCTTTGATTGATGCCGGACTCACCCAATCCCTAATCAGAGAAGAGGATGATCGCAAAGAGGCTTTTTCTACCATATTTTTCTTTAATGTGGGCATGGGTCTCCTGCTTTATGTCATCCTTTACCTTGGAGCTCCCTATATCTCAGGCTTCTACGATCAGCCCATTCTACATAACTTAATCCGGTGGCAGGCGCTTATTTTAATTGTTCATGCCCTCACCAGTGTGCAAAGAACACATTTGGTGAAAAAGCTTGATTTTCAATCCCAGTTAATGGCAAGTATCCCCGCCATTATAATTGCGGGTTGCCTCTCCCTGTACATGGCGTTCAAAGGCTTTGGGGTCTATGCCCTGGTCGCCTATTATGTGATCGACGCCCTGATTCAATCCATCTTACTTTGGTGGCTGTCCGACTGGAAACCCCAATGGCAATTTAGTTTTAACCGTTTAAAATATCATTTTCGATTTGGATCCCATCTCACACTTGCCGGGATGCTGGAGACCGGGTTTAATGAAATTTATAATGTCATTTTAGGTAAATATTTTTCTCCCGCCCATCTGGGGTATTTTAACAGAGCCTATACCATGCAACGCATGCCCGTTTCTAATCTGTACAGTATTTTAAACAAGGTCACCTACCCTATCTTTGCGAAAATAAAAACCAACAACCTCAAACTCAAAGAGGTGTACGCCAAACTACTTTTATTGGTGGTGTTCAGTCTTACGCCTGTTTTACTATTTGCCGGAGTTTTGGGAGAACCTTTATTCCGGTTGGTGCTAACAGAAAAATGGTTACCTGCAGTTCCTTATTTTAAAATTCTATGTCTCGCGGGTATTCTCTATCCCTTGAGCAGCTATAACATCAATTTGCTCAAAGTCAAAGGCAAATCAGAAATCATTCTGCGAATTCAATTGTATAAAAAAATCATTTTCGTTTTAAGCCTTATTTTGATTGTTTTTTGGGGAATGAATGGCCTCTTATATGGTCTGTTACTCAACAGCCTCATCGCCTTTCTTATCAACAGTTATTATAGTGGAAAATTGATTGACTTTAGCACGTGGGATCAAATAAAACTGATTATGCCCCTTTTCATCAGCAATTTCATTTCAACAACTTTTGTCTATTTATTTAGTAAAAATCTTCTTCATCTTCCCGATGTCTTGCAACTGGTGATGGGTATGAGCCTGGGTTTCATTGTCTATATGGTCCTGGTGGCGGTTTTTGAAAAAAGGATTTTAAAAATTATTCAGGAAATCCTAGCAGCACGTTAAACACTAAAAGCATAAAAAACAACCAGGGTTTAGGCCAGGCGCATCCATCGCAGTGAACCTACTCTAAAATATTTGCATTTAAGTTAAATATGACTATATTTGAGTATAAAACTCAACATATGTTAGTCGTAGGCGCTAAAGGTCTTGCTAAGGAAGTATTAAACATGTTATTACTGAACAATGAATTAGAAAATTTGGTGTTCTTTGATGACATCAATGTAGATGAGCCCGATTTGTTATATAACCAATTCCCCATTTTGCGAAGTCTTGACAAGGCAAAACAATATTTTGAAGCGACCGATAATCGGTTCACCTTAGGTGTTGGCTTTCCTCATATTCGATACAAATTATACCAAAAGTTCAATGCCTTAGGCGCTGTTCCTTATACGGTGATTTCTCCCAATTCAGCTCTGGGGGACTTTGATGTCCGCATAGAAGAAGGGGCCATCATTGCTTATCATTGTGCCATTTCAAATTCGGTGAGCATTGGAAGAGGTAGTTTCATCAATGCTAAAACTATTATTGGTCATGACTCAAGCATTGGTAGATTCTGTGAGATTTGTCCATCGGTGAACATTGCAGGTCATGTCGAGGTGGGAGATTTCACCTTTGTGGGCACTGGAGTTATCATTTACCCCAATGTGAAAATTGGAAGAAATGTTTCCATCACGGCAGGAAGTGTGGTAAGAAAAAATGTTCCTGATAACGGCATCGTACATGGCAACCCTTCAAAGTTGCTCCGGATTAAACCGGAATTCAAAGCAACTTAAAATTAAGAACTCCTCTATCTTTGCACCCAATTAATTTAAAAATTTGATGAAAGCGTTTTACTATTTATTATCTTTATTCAAAATACTTCGTTCATGTTAAATGTTACCCAATCTTTTATACCACCTATCGAAGAATACATGACATATGTTCAGCGAAGTTTTGATAAGGTTTGGCTCACCAACCGTGGCGAGTTGGTGCAGGAACTGGAGCAAAAACTTGCTGGTTATTTAAACCTGCCTCATATAACTTTAACCGCGAACGGTACCCTTCCACTACAAATTGCCATAAAGTCGTTGGCGCTGGAAGGCCAAATCATCACCACCCCCTTTAGTTTTGTCGCAACAACCAGTTCCATCATCTGGGAGAACTGCACCCCAGTCTTTGTGGATATTGAGCCCGAGTATTTCACCATTGACCCCAAAAAAATAGCGGCAGCCATTACCCCTAAAACCACCGGGATTCTGGCCACCCATATTTTTGGAAATCCCTGCGCGGTGGACGAAATTGAAAAAATAGCCAAGGAACATCATTTAAAAGTGATTTATGATGGTGCTCATGCCTTTGGAGTTAAATATAAAGGTAAAAGCATTTTTGCCTACGGCGATGTCAGCACCTGCAGTTTCCACGCCACAAAACTAATGCACACGGGCGAAGGCGGTGCCTTTTTTTCGAAGGATGTAGCTTTACAGAAAAAAATGTTTTTCCAGCATAATTTCGGTCACAATGGCCCTTATCATTTTGAAGAGGTAGGTATCAATGCTAAAATGAGTGAATTGCATGCTGCCATGGGACTAAGTGTTTTTAAATATATTGATGAAATCATAAGTAAAAGAACAATAGCAGTAGCTCGTTATAGAAGCTTGCTAAAAAACGCAAATGTTGATCTCTTGAAAATTAGACCGAATACCGAGTGGAATTCACATTATTTCCCTGTAATATTCCCCTCAGAAGCCGCTTTACTAAAATGCATTCACGTCTTTAATAACAACGGAATCAATCCAAGAAGGTATTACTACCCTTCCCTAAATAATTTAAATTATGTAGAGAAGGTTTCCATGACTATATCAGATGACTTATCTT
>CAYPGZ010000115.1:0-3748 GCA_964410335.1 uncultured Flavobacteriaceae bacterium
TCCGGGGCTTGTGCACGGAGGCTTGCCGCTGTAAAGACAGCGGTCACGAACAGTAATAAAAATTTTGTTTTCATGATGCTAAGAATTAATGCGAATTAGTGTCGTTTCTTTCGCGGTTATTGTTTGTTATTTATTAAGTCGAGTAATGGTTCTTCAATGTTTGTATTCTGATTACCCATCGCTCAATTATTGATTACTTCGTTTCAACAGTTTAAAACTGTGTTTGTAAACCCGACTATCCTGTTCCCAGGTTGCCTGTAGTAAATAGGTTCCTTCTTGCAAAATGGATACATCCAGGCTTTGTTTCTCTGTGCCGGATTGCAATTCGGATTGGTCTTTGACGATCAGCCTTCCCTGCAAATCATAGAGTCGCAAGCTAAGTTCCCCGCCGCCATCAAAAGAAGGTTGTAGGTGAATCACATTTTCCACGGGGTTGGGATAAATCTCCAAACCCTCACTCAGGAGAACTTCCTCCACGCCCAACCCGCCAATCGGGCCTTGCAACAGGCCTTGGGTAACGGCGAAGTTGGAATTTTGAAAGGTGTTGACCAGTACCATCTCGCCGATGGAATAGGAAAAGGTGTCGCCACCAATTGTCCCTGTGCCGCCGGTAGCATTGAGTGTGGACTGTGCATTCGCCCCTATGGAGGCAAGTGCAGCCATTAACAATGGAAGGAAGAAAACCTGCCATTTGATGTGTTCGTGTTTCAGGCTAATTGTTTTCATGGTTTTGGTTTTTTTAGATGGGGAAAAACCTTAATCAAAGCTTTCTCCACGGTTAATAATTATACATGAGTATTCATTTTCATAAGAAGACTTCCTCTCTATCAGTTTTATACCTTTATTCAGACCAAGTTTTGAATTTTGGGTTATTGTGTAAGGTTCCATGATGGCTCCCAATGATCTCGTCTGCATTTTCTTCAAAAGGCCATACGGCCACCAAACCCGGCATCGGTGAAGTGATGTCCTCGTTCATTGTACTCCTGATCTCTTCCCGGGTGCGTACAAGGCTCCATAGCCTAAATTCCGCAAGCCCGGTATTTGCCGGTACTGATTTTGAAAACAAAAGAGGGGCGGAACCGGGAATGAATGTCCCTGCATCTTCAGCAAACTCGCCCACAAGTTCCCCATTGAGATAGTGGCGACGATACGTGCCATCACTGGTCACTGCCCAGTGAACCCAGTGATGGATGGGAAAACCCCCTTTCATCTTCAAGCAATCATTATAGGTTAACCCACTACGGTTAACATACGAACTGAACGGAGTTTCCCCCTCCCGGTCATACAGGCCAACAAAATAGCCCTCACTTTTGGTGTTGAGCTTATATATGAAAAATTGCCGTTGACGGGTGTCCAGCCGTATCCACCCTTCCCAAGTCATGCCCTTCGTGGGGTTCAAATCCGGGTGGTGGGGGATTTCCACATAGCTGCCATAATCCGTAAGCATATAGCGGCTGTAGGGTGTCTTCCCTTCTTCTTCGCCTTTTGCTTGGGATGGAGCATCATCTTTGCCGCAGCTCAATATGAACAGGCTAAACAAAAAACTTATAAAAAGTTTTGATATCTTCATGACTTATCGTTGGTATACCGAATTGTCGCACATTTCAATCTTCTAAAACATTTCATCGATTTCGGTTCCGGTCAATACCTTGCTGTTGTTTTCGTTATTTGCGTCGTCATTTTGCTCGTTCCCGTCAATGAAAATATCCGGGTCGTAGCTTATCCTAAGGGTATAATCAGCTGGAAATTCATGAGAAACACTCCATTTTGTGGAATAGCTTACTTCAATGGAATCACCGGCATCTAAGCGGACAAATTCTTCCTCATCAACCGTTTGTTCTTGAGCACCGGGAAATTTCTCAACAAGAAAGATCTTCTGTTGCCCCTCTCCGGAAACAAAATCTGTATTTCCTATATTTTTGACAATACCGTGGATTACAATGTTTCCGGTGAATTCTGTGGTTTTTGTAATGTCAACTTCGAAGGATTCCGCAGCCAAATCAATAATAGAAGGAGCTTCGTTGCTGAGTTGCGCGTCGTCATCTTCACAGCCGGTAAAACAAAAACCGAACAGCAATAGACTTAAAAAAATATGTTTTTTCATGGTTTTGGTTTTGTGGAAAGCCTTTTGGAGGCTTTTCTTGGTTATTAAATAAAAAGTTATCTGGTTTTAAATAGTACTAGCGGAACGAACTGATTTCTCCTGTAGGGCCGGTATAAATTTTCCCTCCAAAAAGCCAAATTTCATCCTCGTAAACCAAAGAACTGTGTAAACTTCTTCCGGTAAACAAGGAAGGACCATCGTACAAATACCAAAATTGGTCGGGGTCGTCGCTGTACCAAATTTCGTCGGAAAAAACCGCTCCTGACTCATCTATGGTCATGCCTGCAAGAATCCATATTTTCCCATCATAAACTACCGCAGTATGATTTTTTCGGGGGGTGAAGTTTTCGATAGGGGTCACTTCCTGCCATGTGGATCCGTCCAGACTTTTAAAAATCTTGTTGGTCACGTCCGGGCTGCCATAGATATTACCACCCATTGCATATATCGCATTGTTATATACCACCGCTGTACTATTCATGAGTAAATTCCATGAAAATGGATTGGTCGATTCTTGCACCCAATCAAAGCCGTTATTTGTGGACCAAATGCCATAAGAAGCAATCACAAACATTTTATTATTGAAAACCAGAGTGTTGTGGTATTCTACGTTTACAAATGCTCCTGTAGTGGTGGCTTGAATCCAGTTTTCGCCATCACTGGTGTACCATACATCACCCAAACTGGCTCCTGAGTTGTCCACTCCTCCTATAACCCACATCTTACCATCAAAAACGCTAAGTGTGTGCCCTTTTCTGGGCGGAAATGCTGCGGGTGGGTGCGATACCCAACTGATACCATTCTCACTCGACCATACATCATTTGTTCCATTGGGAAGAACTGTATAGGAATTATAGCCTCCAACCGACCATACTTTCCCATTGAAAATCGTCATGGCATTGTCATAAAAATTCCCCATCTGGTCTTGCAGGGTATGGGTGGTATAGATGAGTTCACGGGTCTTGAAATGGAACACTTCGCTCGATGTTTGGTTGCCTACACTGTCTTTTGCAGCGACAAACCAATGATAATCCTTGTAGGGATAAAGAGAAAAATCAACATCTGCATCGGTGGCGGAGTTATACTCGCCCAGGTATATTCCAATTTCATCCGTGTCGAGATATACTTCGTGAGTAACCGGCCCTCCCTCGGGATCTACACCGGGCTCCCAACTCAGGTTTAGCCCGTGATAATCCAGGTTCATCGTACTGTCGGCGGGCAGCAGAAGCACGGGTGCAGTCGGTGGTTGGTCGGTTCCGGGAATATCCGGAGGGACTTCATCTTCTTCACAAGAGCTCCAAAAAGGAACCGCAAATAGCAATAAAATACTGATTTTTAGTAAGGTGTTTTTCATGATTAATAATCGTTAATTCGTTAATTCGGGAATCGTTAATTCGGGATTCGAGAATCGGGATTCGGGATTCGGGAATCGTTAATGGTGTTTGCTTTCGTTTTTCTTTTTGTCTTTTTGTCTTTTTTGTTTTTGTCCTTCAACAAGCTCAGGGATGACATTCTGCTCATGAGACACTATACATTCCGTATCGGGATCCTTCGACAAGCTCAGGATGACACGCTGCTCACGAGGATACACTGCTCAGAAGGGCACGGTGCTCACAACACCCCCACTAACCACTAACCTCTAAC
>CAYPGZ010000116.1:0-3677 GCA_964410335.1 uncultured Flavobacteriaceae bacterium
ACATCAAATAAAAGTTGTTGAGGACTTTGCTGCTATTCACATTATGCCTCAGGACATCAAATTTGAATATTTCAATTAAAAATTAAATGTTGAACTCTTTAAAATCCTTATAACTATGAAACGAACTGCAAGTGCTGTGTGGAACGGCAGCATCAAAGAAGGAAACGGAACAATAAGCACCCAAAGTAAAGTGCTGGACAATTCTGCTTATTCTTTCAAAACACGATTTGAAGATGGAAAAGGAACCAATCCCGATGAATTATTGGCCGCCTCACACGCGGGATGTTTTGCAATGGCTTTAAGCCTGATATTGGGTGAAAACGGATTCACACCGGATTCTTTGGAAGTGACTGCAAGTATTACTATGGACGCCGATAAGTTGGAACTAACCAATTCTCACTTAGAGCTTAAAGCAAAAATCCCAAATATTGATCAAGATAAATTCATGGAATGTGCAGAAATGGCAAAAACAAATTGTCCGGTGAGTAAAGCTTTAAGTGTGGATATCAGCTTAGATGCAATACTTCAATAAAATAAATTTTCAGGCAATTAAAAATGTATTTTGATTGCCTGCTTTTTTTTTATAACTTATCCTGTTTTTAAAAAATATCTATTTAAAAAAATCAATATCATGAGCAATAACAAAGAATTATTTCCACCTGCAACACCCGAAATGTCTAAAAAACGTGCCGCATTGGCGCCCGAGGTCACAGAAGCTTTCCGTAATTTCAGTAAGGCTGTATTTAAAGAGGGCGCGTTGGATGAAAAAACAAAACAAATCATTGCTGTTGCAGTGGCGCATGTTACCCAATGTCCTTATTGCATAAAAGGACACACCAAAATAGCCAAAAGAAAAGGGGCAACCAACGAAGAATTAATGGAAGCCATTTGGGTAGCCTCCGAAATGCGTGCCGGAGGAGCTTATGCACATGCCGCCCTGGCTTTAGAAGAAATGGAAGCTGCTGACAATAAAGGATAATTCCTCTGAGCAAAAACCTTTCCTTCCTTCTGAGCCTTTTCTTTTTTCAGAAAAATATTGATTATTTTTTCGGTAAGCAAATAATTCATTTTCATCCGGTATTCAATATTAACCTGAAGAGAAAAAAACCTCTTATTTGAAAAAAGTTAGACAAAACTCCGAGGGTAATTAAAAACACAAAAAGAGTTTACTGTTGTCTCTCCAAATTATTCGAAAAACAATGATAAAAACTGCAAAGATAAAAGGAGAAAAAAGCTATTTTTGCGCAACTGGCTAAAACCATTCTTTTTTTAACCTACTATTAGCTAAGGCGTATGGATTTTACCGTCGAACTAGTTTTACTAGCGATATCAATACTTTTTTTCATTAGCATTTTGGCTGGAAAAGCAGGCTCAAAATTTGGGGTTCCTGCTTTATTATTGTTTTTAGGTGTGGGAATGATTTTTGGCACAGATGGAGTGGGAATAGAATTCCAAAACATTCAAGTTGCACAAACCATTGGTTCCGTTGCTCTTTGTATTATTCTTTTTTCTGGAGGAATGGATACCAAAATCAATGACATAAAACCCATTTTGATTCAAGGAGGTCTTCTGGCCACGGTCGGCGTACTTCTTACTGCAGTATTCACCGGAATCGGGATTTGGTATATACTGGGCATGACCAACGAATCCGCAGGAATTGGTTTTATTTCTTCTTTATTGCTTGCCGCCACCATGTCTTCCACCGATTCGGCTTCGGTTTTTTCGATTTTGCGCTCCAAAGGTCTTCATCTCAAAAATAATCTAAAACCCATGTTGGAGCTGGAAAGTGGGAGTAACGACCCGATGGCCTATGTCTTGACCATCACCTTGATCGGAATCATAAATGCAGGAGGAGAACCGGATTATTTGATGGCAACCTTCAACCTGTTTCTCCAATTGCTAATCGGGGGTGCCGCAGGATTTTTACTGGGAAAATTAGCTGTTTTCACCATCAATAAATTAAATATCGACAACCGATCCCTCTACCCGATTTTGGTTTTTACTTTCTGTATTTTTATTTTTTCAATTACTTTTTTTTTAAAAGGAAACGGTTATCTGGCGGTGTATGTGGGCGGACTTGTTATCGGTAATTCCCGTTTTGTGCACAAACGTTCGGCGCTGAATTTCTTTGATGGAATCGCGTGGATAAGTCAGCTGCTGATGTTCCTTACCTTGGGATTGCTTATCAATCCATCCGAGTTGATTCCTATCATTGTGCCGGGATTGATCATCAGTTTTTTAATGATCTTGATTACTCGCCCTCTGAGCGTATTCCTTTGCTTGTTGCCTTTCAAGAAAATGTCCTTTAAATCCAAAACATTTATTTCTTGGGTTGGTTTGCGAGGAGCCGTTCCGATTATTTTTGCCATTATGGTTTTAGCAGTCGAAGTTCCCCATGCGGATTTGATGTTCAATATTGTGTTTTTCTGTACTTTAATTTCTTTGATTGTGCAAGGAACTTCCCTTTCACAAGTTGCAAAGTGGTTAGGACTTGCTGAAAAACCGGTAGGCTTCAAAGAATTGGAAGATTTTGATGTGGAATTTTCGGATGATATTAAATCGGTTACTTCAGAAATAAAAGTAACCGCCTCTGCACTTTCAAACGGGAATCACCTGATGGATTTAAAACTTCCGGAAAAAACCATCGTGGTAATGGTGAAGCGCGATGGAAAATACTTTGTTCCCAACGGCAAAACTACTCTTAATGAAGGGGATATGCTGCTGGTGATTACTGATGACTACACTGCGTTGCGCGAGACTTATCAACGATTGGGAATGAAATATTGATAGTTTCGGTTTGATTTTTTACCTCCAATCAAATTCAAAACCCTAATCCTCTAATAAAATTCTACTTACTTTTCAAAACAAATTCTTCGCATTTCCGAAGCCTGAAAATTTCAATATTATTATCTTTAAGGCATCAACCCGCCGAGGGGTTATATCATAAAAATCATATCATTTTGGATATCAATAAAAAAATAGCTGTTGTAACCGGTGCCAATAGCGGCTTGGGAGCAGCGGCGTCTAAATCACTCATCAAGAAAGGTGCTTTGGTTTATGGTTTATCTCGCAATTTGGAGAAATTGAAAATACTTCAACATAAATTAGGAGAAAATTTCAAACCGATTTCTTTGGATATTACCGATGAAGAGAAACTTACTTCCTGGGTTGACAATACCTTCTCCACAACACATTCTCCTCGGATTTTAATCAATAATGCCGGGGTAAGTCAATTTGGTGATGTAGATGAATTAGACTCAAAAAAATGGCACCAAATGATGAACACCAACCTTACGGCCGTGCATTTTCTCACGGCAGCTTTAGTTCCTTTTATGAAGGAAAATAATCCGGCGCATATTGTCAATATAGGTTCTATTTTGGGCAAGACCAGTGGCTCAAAAAAATCAGCCTACAGTGCTACAAAATTTGCCATTCAAGGGTACAGCGAAGCTTTGTTTAAGGAATTGCGAGGTTTCAACATCAAAGTTACTTGTTTAAATCCGGGTTCCATTGCCACGGATTTTTTTAAAAGCTCAGGTATTGAGCCCAACGAAAGCATGTTGCTTCCCGAAGAAATCGCTCAAATATTGATACACATTTTGGAAACTCCCGACAATGTCCTTATCGACGAATTGACCGTAAGACCTTTGCGCCCTCGGTAAACTTTTTAAACTTTA
>CAYPGZ010000117.1:0-3672 GCA_964410335.1 uncultured Flavobacteriaceae bacterium
CCAAAGCTTTTTTGTATTCCATTTTCCCAAAATGGGCATAAGCCAGATTATGTTTGATGGTGGAAATGCGGTTAAATTTTTCGACATCGGGGTGGGCCAAGGCTTTTTCGGCATAGAAAACCACATCGTTCCATTCTTGATATTCCACGCCCAAAGTGGTCAATATCCAATAGGCTTGAAAACACCAAAAGAATAATTTATGGACTTCGAAAAATCTCGTGCGCGCAGATAGTATTTTTTTGCTTTTTTATAATTTCCAACTTTGTGAAAAAGGGAGCCTGTTTCCAAATTGTATTTGACGATATTGTTTTGTTCCATTGGTGAAAAATCCACATTTCCTTTGGGAATGCTTTTCTGAAACAATGCGTAATAATGTTCGGCCTGGACCGTATCGCGGATGGTAACGGCATATTGTAGCTTTCGATAGTAATAAATGGTATTGATGGCATTAAGGTTGGGGAAATTGACGTTGGCCCGCATAAAAGATTCATGGTTCTTGTTGGCCTCATAGAAGGCGGTGATTTTTTTGATAAGTGCTGTGCATTTTTCCAAATCGCCATATTTTTTGAACATTTCAAAGTTGTCCGCATACTGATTGAAAAGCACAAACTTGTTTTCCGGTTGAATTTTTTCGTAAATTTCCTGTGCTTGTAGCCCATATTTCAAACCTTGGTTGAAGTAGGGGATGAAACTGTAAACGGTAGATAAAAACCCACAGATTGCCGCTGTGTTCATGGAATAATAGCCATATTGTTCAATGGTTTTTTCCAAGGATTGTTTGAAATAGCCAATGGCTGCTTCATGGTCTTGCTGGTACCATTTTATATGGGCAAATTGCTTTAACAATTTGGAAATTTCTTTTTGATAAGAGTCGGTTTCCGAGTCCATTTCCACCGCCAAATCATATCCTTTTTTGGCCGATTCCCAAGCCTTTTCCGGTTGTCCGGAAGGAATGAGAACATAGCTGTATTCAAGGTTCAACCGGATACTTTCACGAGCTGGCTGTACTTGCATGCTTTCAAAAATGGAAATAGCCTTTTTAATTAGCGACGAGGCTTTGGTTTTGTAGGCATCGGAAAGCGTATCCTCCAGCGAGGCCATGATTGCTTTCCGTAACTCGATTTCATCGGCATAGTTTTTTTGGGAAGCTAGTGCGTCGGCTTTTTCAACTTGGGGGTTTTGTGAAAAAACGAGGGAAAAGGAAAAGAACAAAACGAAGGAAAGTAGTGGTTTTTCATTTTTCGTTGTTTAATAAAAAAAGCATTAAATAGTTTTAAATATATAAAAAATCCTGCAATTTTTTCGCAGGATTTTTTACCAATTCAAATATTAAAGAGAAAAACAACAGGTTTTAAGGAAGAAAGAAGCAATCTTGCGTGTCCACATCGCCGGTATTGATGTTGTCATAGCTAAGATTGCTGACCGTAACATCGTTGTTGTTATTGATAATTTTGATCGCACACCCATACAGGTCTTGGAAATGAATGTTGTGAAGATCTACCGTGCTTCCATATTTTATGCCGATGGCCGCTTCATAGGCAAAAGTTTGATTGGTGCCTCCGGCATGTTTGATGACCATGTGCTCCATTCGGGTGTTTACCGCATTGTGCAATTCGAAACCATCCCATGAACCGGGAGTGGGGTCTGCCCCTTCAAAAATAATGGGCTCTTCTTCCGTGCCGACAAATTGGAACGAGGTTTGGTCGCCGGTTCCGATTACTGTTCCAAAAGCCACATAAACATGTACGCCGGGTTCGATGGTCAGCGTGGTCAAATCTGTGGCGGTCCCCAAATTTCCGGAAAGCACATAGGGTACATTTATTTTTTGCCAAGTGGCGTCTGTTGTGATTATGGTACTGTGTGCCTTCAAATAAACCCGGTCTTCATCATTGCCGGAATAATCGTTGCTGGCGTTGATGGCGGTCATAAGTTGAGGGGTTGCTGATGACCAAAGCGGGATTGCGTTTTTCGTGAAGACACTGTTGTTGACGTGCAGTTCTTGAGTGGTGTACCGAGCGTACATCCCATAATTTTCGCTTTCCCTAAAGGTGCAATGATTGATTTCCAGCCGGGTGTCATAGGACACTGTGATATTCGCCGGTTTCACATTGGCATGGATTTTTTTGCTTCCGCCATATTCGATGGTCACATATTCCAATTTGTTTTTGACATCCGGGCTCAAAAACGATACTCCGGCCCAAGCCCCGCGTGCTTTGTCAACTCCTGTAAAAAGAATGGGGGCATCGGCTGTCCCCACTGCGACAAAACTGGCGTCTTCTTCTATTTTAAGTCCGGCATCGGTTTCGAAGGCAATGACCACGCCCGGCTCGATGACCACATCGCTTTTGATCCGCATCAGACATTCCACCACATAGTCGATGGGCGCCAAAGGATCGTCCACCAACGTACCGCCTTCCTCAATGAAACGGTTACACTCCAAAACAATCGGCGGGTGCACTTCCACCGGCGGTTCGGGTTCGTTTCCTTCTTCATCATCTTTGCTACAGGAAATCATTACGGCTCCGCAAAATGCAATCAGTATCCAGGAAGCCAGTTTTTTTGGGTTTGAAAATCTTGTTCTCATGGTTTTGTTTTTTTAAGGTTTATGCCCTTTAATGGCAAATCCGGGAAAAGGTTAACATGGGCACATCAAAAAACCGGGGAAGAATATATTTTTGGACAAAACCAAGGATGATAATACCTATTATATATTAATCCCTAAATTTGTTATGTTAACCTTTTGCATTGATGAAGCACAAAATGGTAGAGGAGCCCCCATTGGAAAATCTTAGGAAAGGCGATGACCAGGCCTTGAGAAAGGTGTATGTGGAATACCGCCAGCCTTTTTTGAACTATGTGCGGAAATTTCAGATGGATGATGACAGCATTTTGGACATCTACCAAGATTCCATCATCGCCATGCGAGAGAACCTCATCAACGGAAAAGTCAATGACTTGAAAAGCAGCTTGAAGACCTATTTGTTCGGAATTGGGAAATACAAGGTGTATGCTTATTTGCGGGAACACAAAAAAACACACCTGATGGATACCGTGGACATCCCCGGCGAAAGCGTTCCCGAATTTGATGTCGAACCTGAAGGAAACCCGTTGACCGAAAAACAGGAGCTCATAAAACGCGCCCTCTTGAAAATGGGCGGCAGGTGCAGGAATATTTTGGAATTGTTTTATTATCGAGGCTTGACCATCGACGAAATAAGGGAATCGGAAGGCTACGAGAACAACAACACCGTAAAAAGCCAAAAATCCCGCTGCTTGAAAACATTAAAACAAATGATACTGAACCCATGAACAGGGAAGATTTGATACAGGACTATCTGCACGGTCGCCTTGGCAAAAGGGGACAAGCTGAATTTGACGCACTTTATGAAAGCGATGCCGATTTTCGGGACGAAGTCGAGTTTCAAAAAAACCTCGATGCCGCATTTTCTTCCATAAACAAAGAGGAGACAAAGGAAAAGTTGCGGGGATTTGAAAATGAAATGGAACGGGAACGCAAGAACCCGTCTGGAGTTCGGTATTTGAATGAAGGCAACAAAACAAATTCGACCTATAAAAAATGGCTCACCGCAGCCTGTATTTTGGTAGTTGTCGGCATAGGATTGATGTTTTTCTTTAACAAATCCACTCCGGAACAACTTTACTATGCCCATT
>CAYPGZ010000118.1:0-3656 GCA_964410335.1 uncultured Flavobacteriaceae bacterium
AATGAGAATCAATAATAAGTTGTGGAATGATTCCCAAACCTTTTCCCATCCCGACAGCTCCTTTAGTAAAAACCCGCTTAGGATTGCTGCCTGTAATCATTTCCTGCGACATGGCCATAGCCCCCGCACTGGTGCCGGCCAGCACAAAAGCTTCATTTTTATATTTTTTTATAAGAATATCGTGAATTTCAGTAGCCGCTATATCCGCAATGATTTGAGATTGATTTCCTCCTCCAAACATCACACAATCCGCTTTTTTCACTAAATCGATAAATTTGGGATTTCCGCTGTCCTCACGACTTCGGATATTAGCAATTTCCAGATTGGAACAGCCCAGTTTCCCGAAGGCATCCAAATACATCTGCCCCACTTCATCCGGAATTTGCGAAGCCGTGGGAATAATGACAATCAGAGAGTCCTTTCCCCCACTTTCGGCCACCACCCGCGAGAGAATACTGTCTTCGATGTATTCGATGTTGTATTTTTCTTTTTTGTGAATGCGCAATCCTTTGTTTTCATCGCCTCCAATTGGTATGAGTGTTCCCTTGATTTCCATTATTATGAAATTCTTATGAGTAAAATTAAGCTTTTATTTTGATTCGAACCCTATTTTTATGCTGATCTTGGAGGTTTCTAAAGAATCATCTTAAACACAAAGTATACCATTGTAATTCTTATTTGGTTTTCAGGAAAAATGTGAAACGAATTATTCCCTCTGGGTTAATGTATTAGTCGTATGAAGATAAGAAAAATAAATGCCTTAAAAGGCCCCAATTATTGGTCGGTATATTTCCACAAACTTATCGTAATGGTTTTGGATTTGCAGGAACTGGAAGATCGTCCCACGGATGAAATCCCGGGATTCTATGAAAATTTGCAAAAACTTTTGCCGGGATTATATTCTCATCAATGTTCCGAAAATTCGGAAGGAGGTTTTTTCAGACGAGTAAAACGAGGAACTTGGATGGGCCACGTGGCTGAGCACATCGCTCTCGAACTGCAAGTCTTGGCCGGCATGGATGTAAGCTTCGGCAAAACCCGAGGTTATGGGGAAAGAGGCGTTTACAACGTGGTTTTTTCATATATGGAGGAAGAAGTAGGACGCTATGCGGCAAAAGCATCCGTTAGAATATGCGAAGCCTTGATTCGAGGAGAAAAATACGATTTGGAAGCCGATATTCAAGAAATGCGTGAAATTCGGGAATATGATCGCTTAGGCCCCAGCACAGAATCCATCATTGAAGAAGCAGAATATCGGGGAATACCTTGGATGCGATTGAACAACGGTTCCTTATGTCAATTGGGTTACGGCGAAAAACAAAAACGCATCAAAGCCAGCATTACCAGCGAAACCAGTTGCATTGGAGTTGATTTAGCAAGTGACAAACTACACACAAAAGATTTATTGGAAGAAGCCAAGGTTCCGGTTCCTCCGGGCAAAATTGTAAAGACTCAAGACGGATTAAAAGAAGCCTGTACTCACATTGGCTTTCCGGTGGTTATCAAACCTCTGGATGGAAATCACGGAAAGGGAATCACCGTAAATATCAACTCGTGCGAAGAGGCGTTACAAGCTTTTAAAATTGCCACGGAAATTTCTCCCCGGGTGTTTGTGGAGAAACATATTGAAGGAGAAGATTATCGAATTTTGGTCATCGACAACACTTTTGTGGCTGCTGCCAAAAGAAGTCCCGCCCAAATTATCGGTGATGGAAGATCCACCGTGGCAGAACTCGTGGAAAAAACAAATCGCGATCCAAGGCGAGGTTTTGGTCATGAAAAGGCATTGACCAAAATTAAATTCGACAAAACCACCGAAAATTTCATCGCCAAAAAAGGATATAGTCGGAATACTGTACTTGCCAAAGGCGAGAAACTTATTTTGAAAAACACCGCAAACTTAAGTTCCGGCGGCACTTCCGAGGATGTTACTGATGTGGTTCATCCTTCGAATATCGATATGGCAGCAAGAATTTCAAAACTCATCGGTTTGGATATTTGTGGAATCGATATCGTGAGCCCGGATATTAGTCAACCTTTGGCTTTTAATGGCGGAGTAGTTTTAGAAGTCAATGCTTGTCCGGGACTTCGTATGCATCTCGCCCCTACGACTGGATTAGCCAGAAATGTAGCTATCCCAATTATGGATAAACTTTTTCCCAACAAGTGGGATACGGGAAGAATTCCGATTGTGGCTGTTACCGGCACCAACGGAAAAACTACCACTACCCGCCTGATTGCGCACATGGCAAAAATGAAAGGATTTCGAGTGGGTTATTCGACCACAGATGGCGTATATATTCAAAATCATCTGATGATGACTGGAGATTGCACCGGTCCTAAAAGTGCTCAATTTGTGTTGCGCGATCCCACCGTAAATTTTGCCGTGTTGGAATGTGCGCGAGGCGGCTTGCTGCGCTCGGGTTTAGGTTTTGATTTTTGCGATGTAGGAATTGTTACCAACGTGGAAGGCGACCATCTGGGTTTGGGCGGAATCAATACTGTGGAACAACTGGCCAAGGCAAAAGCAGTTATTCCCGAAACGGTTTTTCCCAACGGATATGCCGTTTTAAATGCCGATGATGATTTGGTGTACGAAATGCGAAAAAACCTGCGTTGCAAAATCGCCTTGTTTTCCCTGACCGAAAACAATCCGCGGATAATTCGTTTTCAAAAAGAAGGAGGAATTACGGCTATTTATGAAAACGGATATGTGACCTTGTGTCGCGGAACCTTTAAAATGCGGGTGATGAAAGCCGAAAAAATCCCATTAACCTTCAATGGGAAAGCTCAATTTATGATACAAAACATCTTGGCTGCAATTATTGCCGCTGATGTACAAGGAATCGGGATTGTGGATATGAAAACGGCATTGGAAACTTTTATTCCTTCGGCCATACAAACCCCCGGACGAATGAATCTTTTCCAGTTCAAAAACTTTAAATTTTTATTGGATTATGCTCATAATCCGGCAAGTTTACAGGCTTTGAAACAATTTACGGATAGACTGACAAGCCCCAAAAAAACGGGAATTGTTACAGGAATTGGAGACAGATTAATTCAAGATACTTTCGATATAGGAAGAATCTCTGCGGAAATGTTTGATGAGATTATTATCCGTTTGGATCAAGATTTACGCGGAAAAACACAAGCCGAAATCATTGGAGCTTTGAAAGAAGGGATTTACTCGGTTGATGCAAACAAAAAAATCATTTTTATACCTGACGAAATGGAAGCCATCAAATATTCCATTGCCCACGCCGAACCGCAGTCGCTGATAGTGCTCTTTACAGAAAAAGTGCAGGAGAGTTTGAAATTGGTTCAAAATTTAAAGGATGAAGAAATAGCTCTTGGATGCGATGTCAAAGCTGAAATTGTCGGGATTTCGGTGGAAGATGAATCCGGGGATTAAAAAATATATCAGGTGAGCAACCCCTTAAAATCGATTTTAATTAAATTAGCCCTAAAAAAACCCAATGAAGCTCGTAATCAAAGTCGCCATTCAGATTCTTAAACCTGTTGATGAAGTTTTTGAAGCAATTGTCAATCCCGAAAAAATGTGCCATTATTTTATTTCTGAAAGTTCCGGAAAAATGGAAGAGGGTAAAAAACTTATTTGGAAATTTCCCGAATTCGAAGAAAAAGTGCCTGTTCGG
>CAYPGZ010000119.1:0-3504 GCA_964410335.1 uncultured Flavobacteriaceae bacterium
ACCTTCCCTGCGAAGGCAGATACCACGAACCCATAAACTACGATGCCTACTGGTATCACCCGGATCATTTGGGGTCTTCCAATTATATTACTAATTTAGCGGGTATGGTAAACCAGCATATGGAGTATTTGCCCTTTGGGGAAACCTTGGTGGAGGAGCATTTGAATAGTTATAATAGCCCCTACAAACTGAACGGGCAGATTCTTGATGCCGAAACGGGGAACTATTACCTTAGCCAAAGGTATTTTTCTCCAAAGTACAATCTTATGCTTAGTGTTGACCCGATGTACGAAAAATACCCCAGTTGGTCACCTTACGCTTATGCCATGCACCGGCCCACGGTGCTCGTTGACCCGACAGGGATGGTGGCGGAGAGTCCTAATAATGAATACAAAATTTTCAGAAAAAATGGGGAAATACAAAGAGTAGAATACGTTAGCGATAAAGGAGGAAATGAAACAGATTATATAACCGAAATAAATTTAGATAAAATTCCGCGCACAGATGCTATAAAAGAATATTCAGTTGATGTTGATGTAGAATACACCTCTGGTCCCGGAAATCAATACGATCAGAAAAACAATCCTACTCCCGGAAATCGAAAAGTACATGGAAAAAATCATACTGACTTAGTTGCTTATGAATATTTACTTGCGCTTTTTACTGGTGGTGAAACTATGACCGTTTCAACCATTTTAGCAACTCAAGCAAAAAAGCAAATTGCAAACACCAGTATAAATCAATTAAACAAGTTAATTAAACAAAACAGCAAAAAAATCCCGAGGGGAATAATTAGGTTTGATAAAGGAAGAGGAACAAAAAACTTACCACACGACGAAGTACATTTTAAGGGTGGAGCTTCCTTATATCGAAATGGAACTTGGCGCCATAATACTGCCCATAAATTAACTAATAAACAGATAAAGTTTTTAAAATCAGAAGGATGGACAATACCCAAGCAATAAGAAAAGATTTCTATAAATGGTATAAATCGATAACTGCTACTCCATCCGCTTGGGAAGGGAATAATCTTCATATTGATGAAATAGAATGCTTTAAAAATATCTCTAGAAAGAGGTGGGTAGAAAAATCCCTGGAGGTGTTTAATTATTTTATCGAATTTTTAGATGATCAGTCTTTGTTACTTTTTCTTCATTTTGAGTTAACTTATTCAAATTCTTCAGATGTAGAAAAAGAAATAGATATATTGTGGATTAAAGAGAACCTCAGTGAATTTACACCACCAAGTTTTAACTTTTGTTCAAAAGATTATTTTAATGATTTTTACAAAGATGAATTAATTCCAATCAACCCTGACCTCAATATGATAAACTCTGTTTTATCAGAAAAAATTGTTTTTTACATCAGGAAATATTATGATTCAGAAGAAAAATTATATTCACGGGAAATATATATATTTCAGTTAGACAACAATAATAAAGCGGAGTAAGTTTTTTAGATCACTTAGCACCTGAAAAACCTGGGCCTTTTATGCGAAAACGTCTGGTCGGGCTCCCAGGACATAATTGATGAAATGGGCATAAAAACCATAGATGCCGGAGGGGTTTTGGCCGCTGACTATGTTACTTTTGAAAAAGAACTCCAACTCCCGGAACCCTACCTGTACGAAACCTATATCTGCACCAAACTGGAGCACGATGCCGAAAACTATGATGCCTACTGGTACCATCCGGACCATTTGGGCAGCTCGAGTTACATAACCAACACCTCCGGGGAAGTTTCCCAGCATATGGAGTATTTGCCGTTTGGGGAAACGCTTGTGGAGGAGCATTTGAACTCGTACAACTCGCCGTACAAATTCAACGCAAAGGAACTCGATGAGGAAACGGGGAACTACTATTACGGGGCGCGATATTATAATCCTAAATGGAGTATTTGGTTGTCTGTTGACCCTGCAAGCGAGATGTACCCAGGTATTTCCCCTTATGTTTTTGTAAAAAACAATCCATTGAACCACTTAGAGGTGGATGGAAGATTTTGGATTAGAATTACAAATGGTAAAGCTGTCGCTTTTGCTACTGATTATAGGTGGGCTGAAAGTATGGATGAATTAACAGCAATACCTGTGTTAGGTTTAGCATTTGAATTTGCAAAAGCAATCGCTATGTCTCAAGACCCGAGTTATAATATGGCAAAAGAAGATTATGTGAGTTTAGCCCTCTCAATTTCTAATACCGCCTTTCTAAAGGTCATAAAAAAGATTGGTAAAATTGATGATTTGGGCAAAGTCATTTTAGGGTTGGACGCACAAATGAAAGAAAGTCTATATGATGTTCTTTCCAATCCAGATAGAGCTGAATTGGGCGTGGAATATCTTGCTTTCAAGAGTTTAGAAAAGGAAGGCTACGGAACTTTGACAGAAGATAAAGAAGGGAAAAGTATGAATACGATTTTTAGCTTTGACCAAGATTATGTTGATGAAATGGCAAAAGAAATAAAACAAAAAAATGGTTCCTTGTCCCCAAAAGAACAAGATAAATTACTTGAACAAAAGCTAAATAATGTAATTCAAGACAAAAAAGACCATATCAGGAAAAAACTTTCAAAAGATGGGTAAAAAAAAGGATTTTTTCGATTACTGGTTGGATTATAGAATAATAATGATTGTATTAATAATCATTGTTCTAATTATTGAAAGAATATTGGGAAATTAGATTGCCCCAACCAATATCACGCGAACCTTTTGTTAGATAATAAACCGCGCCCTTGGGCGGTTTTTCATTCTGCAAAAGTCAAAAAAAAGCGGTCAAACCAAAAAGTTATCAACAACAGTCCAAAACGCCGCTACACCGCGTCGTTGTTGGCTTCGCCGCCGTTTTCTTCCTTTTTCCTTTTAACCCCCGCCGCGCGTGCACCTGCGTGTCGGCAGACAGGTTTGCCCGAACCTTATCTTTATGAAACCTATATC
Organism: uncultured Flavobacteriaceae bacterium; assembly: GCA_964410335.1. Taxonomy (GTDB): domain Bacteria; phylum Bacteroidota; class Bacteroidia; order Flavobacteriales; family Flavobacteriaceae; genus DASSWG01. Next base: position 2,930 of record CAYPGZ010000119.1, read on the forward strand.
TGCGGAGATCTGGATCACCACCCCGAAAACTACGATGCCTACCGGTATCATCCCGACCATTTAGCTCACGTGGTTTTTATTGTTTTAAGTGTTCGTGAACCTCCTTTGTCGGTTTGGGCAGCTCGAATTATATCACTAATTTAGACGGCAATATCAACCAACATATGGAATACCTGCCCTTTGGGGAAACGCTCGTGGAGGAGCATTTGAACTCGTACAACAGCCCGTACAAATTTTCAGCTCTCGAACTTGATTCCGAAACAGGAAATTACTATGCTTCAAAAAGGTACTACAACCCCAAATGGTCGATTTGGCTATCGCCAGACATTTTGGCTACCGAGTTCCCCGATTGGTCGCCATACAGCTACAGTTTTCAAAACCCCGTAAAATATACCGACAACACGGGAATGGCTCCCGAATTGGCGGATAAACCGCTTGACTGGTATGAAAATCTAATAACAGGAGCTTATGAATATTACGAAGGGAGTAAAGAAAGGGATGGCTACAGACACCTTGGATCTTCTACCAATTTGGCAGTCTCAAATGGTAATGAATTTGCCAACTACGGTCTTAAC
>CAYPGZ010000120.1:0-3424 GCA_964410335.1 uncultured Flavobacteriaceae bacterium
ATGAACGTGGATATTTCTTTGAAAGTTTCAATCAAGAAGCTTTTTCAAAAGCAACGGGAATTACAAGAAAGTTTGTTCAAGATAACCAGTCCAAATCACAATTTGGGGTTGTGCGTGGGCTTCATGCCCAAAAGGGCGAACATGCACAAGCCAAACTGGTGCGTGTTTTGGCCGGTGAAGTCCTGGATGTAGCCGTGGACATAAGAAAAGGGTCTCCCAGTTTTGGCGAAATTGTCTGTCAGCACCTAAGCGCCGAAAACTTCAAACAATTATACGTTCCCCGGGGCTGTTTACATGGGTTCAGTGTATTGACCGAAACCGCTACCTTCTTTTATAAATGTGATAACCTTTATCACAAAGAAGCAGAAATTGGGGTGTATCCCTTCGATCCCCAACTGGCAATTGACTGGAGACTGGCACAATCTGCAGCCCTGATTTCAGATAAGGACCAGGACCTGCCGTCATGGGAAACTTTTTTGGAAAAAATACTTTAAGGAAAAGATGCTTACATTTGCACTAACCATAAAAAAACCTATTAATGAAAGGAATTATTCTTGCCGGAGGCTCGGGAACACGACTACATCCGCTGACCATCGCTGTATCTAAGCAATTATTGCCTGTTTATGATAAACCTATGATTTATTATCCCTTATCGGTGTTAATGCTGGCAGGCATCAAGGAGGTTTTAATTATATCAACCCCACACGACCTGCCCAATTTCAAGAAACTATTTGGCAATGGTGAACAATTGGGGTTAAAAATTGAATACAAAGAACAACCATCACCGGACGGTCTGGCACAAGCCTTTATTTTAGGAGATGAATTTATTGGAAATGACGATGTTTGTCTGGTCCTGGGTGATAATATATTCTACGGTGCAGGCTTATCCCAAAAACTACAACAAGCTGTGAACAGGGTGAAGGAAGAAAAGAAAGCTGTCGTTTTTGGCTATCAGGTGCACGATCCCGAAAGATATGGCGTGGCAGAGGTAGATGATGAAGGCAATGTGCTTTCTATTGAAGAAAAACCTGAAGATCCCAAATCAAATTATGCCGTGGTCGGCTTATATTTTTACCCCAACTCAGTGGTAGATGTTGCAAAAAATGTTGCACCCTCTGCCCGGGGTGAACTTGAAATTACCTCGGTGAACGCGGATTACCTCAAGAAAAAAGAACTTAAATTAGAAATTTTAAGCCGGGGCTTTGCCTGGTTAGATACCGGAACCCACGAAGCCCTCACCGAAGCCACCGAATTTGTGAAGGCCGTGGAGCACAGAACCGGTCTCAAGATTGCTGCTTTAGAAGAAATAGCCTATAAAATGGGTTATATCTCAAAGGAACAACTAAAAGAAAGTGCCTCCAGTATCAAAAAGAGTGGCTATGGACAATATCTCTTGTCTGTTTCTTCCTAAACGATGTCTTCTTTAAGACAAAAAGCCACTTCAGGTGCCGCATGGACCTCTTTGCAACAATTGGGTACCGTGGGTATTCGAATGGTTCTTCAAATTCTGCTGGCGCGCATCATCTCCCCGGAGGATTTTGGACTTTTTGGTTTAATCTTAATTTTTAATGCCATAGGCAAAACCCTTTCCGATGCCGGTATGGGGCAATCCCTGATTCGTAGCAATCGCCTGACCGAGAAAGACTATGGAACCGTTTTTCTCCTCAACCTCAGTGTTTCTGTCCTGGTCTATTTACTCATTTTCATCGGCGCACCCTGGGTGGCAGAAATGTACCAAAGACCCGTCTTAACCGACCTCATCCGGATTTATGCGCTGGTCATCATTCTAAGTTCCTTTTCCACCATACAGATCTATCGATTACAGAAATTATTGAAATTCAAACAACAGGCCTTGATTCAGTTGCCTTCTTTGGTGATTTCATCTTGTATTGGAATCTATCTGGCGTATCAGGACTTTGAGGTCTGGGCCCTGGTGTGGATGGAAGTGGCGCTCGCCGCCTTACTGGCACTTCAGTTCTGGATTTTCACCTCATGGCGCCCCCAAATCCTGTTTGATACCCGCGCTTTTCGGGAGCACTTCAATTTTGGGTATAAACTACTTTTTGCGGGCTTGCTGGATAGTATTTTTATGAATATATATCCCATGGTGATTGGTAAATTCGCCTCCATCGCACAGGTGGGCTATTTTACCCGGGCCTTTACCCTGCAAAGTGTTCCAGTGATGATGATCATGTCCGCCTTGGGACAGGTCACCTACCCGGTACTGGCAGAAGTGAAAGAAGACCGCATTCGGTTAAAAGCCATCTACAGAAAGATGCTTCAACTTGCGCTGTTTGTAATCGCTCCTCTTATGCTCCTGCTGGCCATCATGGCCAAACCCCTGATTGTGCTTTTGATTACAGATGTTTGGCTACCGGCAGTTCCCTATTTTCAATTGCTGTGCCTGGCAGGCATATTATTTCCTTTGCATGTCTATAATTTAAACATGCTAAAAGTACTCGGACGTTCGGATTTATTTCTCAAAGCAGAGTTTTACAAGAAAATTTTAGGAATAGTCATTTTATTTGTCACCGCGCCTTTTGGCATTATGATGATGCTATATGGCATATTGGCGGCAAGTGTTTTAAGTCTGCTCATCAATCAGTATTTTTCTTCTTTGGTGTTCAACTATTCGAACAAAGAACAGACCCTTGACAGTTTAAAGATCATCTGGCCTGCCCTACTTGTTGCCGGCATCGTATTTTTCGCCAATCAGTGGGTGGACTATTCACCCGGTGCAATGAATTATTTCCTGCATATTCTTTTATTGAATTTTGTATTTATTGGATTATACACTTTTGCACAATATGTATTTAATCCTTTAATTTACCGGGAGATGAAACAAATCCTATTGAACTTTAAAATCAAGCCTAAAAAAAACAACGTCTGATATGAACAAGCATCCCCTGGTGACTGTACTCATGATTACCTATGCCCATGAGGATTATATTGAAGAGGCCCTTCGGGGTGTCTTTATGCAAAAAACGGATTTCCCGGTGGAATTTATTATCGCCAATGATCATTCACCTGACCAGACCGATCACAAGATAAAAAAACTATTGCCAGAAGCGCCGGACACTATCCAGGTACATTATATATTACGGGAGAAGAACCTGGGTATGAAAGAAAATTTCATTCAGGCCCTGTTAAGCGCTAAAGGTAAATACATAGCCGTTTGCGAAGGAGATGATTACTGGACCGATCCCTTAAAACTCCAAAAACAAGTGGATTACATGGAAAAGGATGCCAGCATTAATTTTTTATTTCATGCGTGCAACCGGTTAATGCCCGATGGCAAAGTGGAACCCTATCCCACCAATAAAATCTTTAGGAAGACCGGCATTATAGACAAACAAAAATTCTTATCCAAGGGAGGTGGCAGTTTTGCCACGCCCAGTCTGATGCTGCGAACTTCTATGCTGCA
>CAYPGZ010000121.1:0-3393 GCA_964410335.1 uncultured Flavobacteriaceae bacterium
GGGTCGTACCGCATAAACCACATGGTGTTTCCATCGGGACGGTTCCAGGTGTGAAAAAGATTAAAACCGAATTTCTGATAGACCAGGACATTCCTTTTGGTGCGCGTGTCGGCATACAGCGGCAATTGCAATTTATCGGCTCTTCTCAAAAACTCGTCTTTCATTTCCTTGGCGATTTGTGTTCCTGCTCCGCGGTTATTCTTGACAATTCCCCAAAACCAACAATAAAGATAATCCCCTTTTGTAGGACGCTGGGCTTTTACGTAAGCTTGATTTTTTACACTTTTCCAGGCGTTGCGCAAGCCCGTGACATGTATCAATAAACCTATATTTTCCTTGAGGTCATTTAAAAAACTGCTGTCCTTTTTATTGGTGCGAAACAAAATTGCAATTCCTTCGCCGTTTTCTGTCAGGATAAGCCCATTTTTTCTGATTCCTTTTTCCACCATATATCGCGCTAAATAAAGGAAGCGTTTGTCACGATTGCCTCCCTTCTTCACGATTTCCTCGGCAGAAGGAGTTTCTTTTAAAATATCCGCGACCTTGCGTATGATTTCTTGCTTTTCCACCTGTTTAGTTTGAGGAGCGAAGATAGTGAACTTGTTTAAAAATTAGTTAAAAGCAGAAAGGACTTTTTCAGCATTTTAAAGCTTTCTATTCTTCTTGTCTGTTGAATTCACTTAAGAAAATCGCTGCCGCACTCGCCACATTCAAGCTCTCGGTTTTTTTTAATTTTCCAAATCGAGGAATGCTGAGTTTGTGTTGTACAAATGTTTCAATTTCGGCTCTTATTCCATTGGCTTCATTTCCGAGTATCAAAATTGCTTCTTGTGGTTTTGCGGTAGCATACACATTTTTTCCTTGCATAAAAGTTCCATAAATCGGCAGGCGGGTATTTTGTAAAAAACTTTTCAAATCTGTATAGAAAACATTCACTCTGGCCAAAGAGCCCATGGTGGCTTGAACGACTTTCGTGTTAAAACAATCCACGCAATCTTCTGAACAAACCAGATCGGTTACTCCAAACCAATCACAAAGGCGGATGATAGTGCCGAGATTACCGGGATCGCGCACGCCGTCTAGGACTACAATAAAACTACTTTTAGGATAAGTGGCTTGCGGGATTTTGAAGACGCCCAAACTGTCTTGAGGAGAAGTCAAATGGCTTATTTTTCTCAGCTCGTCGGCGGTGATATAATTTGTTTGAGGTTCAAAACCGGAAAATGTTATTTTTTCCACAAAAAGTTGTGCCGGCACGAAGCCCGAATGCAAGAATTCTTCAATCCCTTTGCGACCTTCAACGACAAACAAGCCTGTTTTGTCGCGTTGCTTTTTTCGCGATAAGGATTTTATTAACTTTATTTTGCCTTTGCCAAGCATTGCAAAACATGTATTTTTGAGCGTTTAAACACACCGTCCATTTGAAAACAACCGCCACAAAAATATCACTAATTCTTTTGATTGGGACGGTCCTTTTTTCTTGCAACGCCGTAAAGCATGTTGACGAAGGAGAATTTCTGCTGACCAAAAACACAATCTATGAAAATCAGGAACCTACCAAAAAGCAGGAAACCTACAAACAGCTGTTTCAAGAACCAAATATCAAACTCTTAGGCAATCCCTTCCGTTTACATATTTATAATTTTGCCAAACAAAAACCTGATTCTGTTTTTGAAGCCTGGCTAAATGAAAAGCCGGGACGCAAGGAAAAATATGAAAAACTTTTTTCCCTAAAACAAGTGGAAGCTCTAAATGAAGCTTATGTAGATATAAACGAGGCCATAATGGAAGCCGGACAAGCTCCCACTATTTTGGAAGAAGACAAGACCAAAGCTTCCGTAAAACGTTTGGAAGCCTGGTATTTCAATCATGGTTGGTTTGATGCTAAAGCGCGATATGAAATTATAAAGGGCGAAAATAAACGTGCGCAAGTAGAATATTTTATCGAAGCAAACACCGCCTATATCGTAGATTCAATTTCCACTCAAATTTCTTCTCATGATGCCGATTCGATTTATCAAAAGCACAAATGGAATTCTTTTTTGAAAACCGGAGAGCAATTCGATACCGATAATTTTGATTTAGAACGTCAACGCATTACTCATTTGTTTCGAAACAACGGGCTTTTTCATTTCGAACAAGAATATATTTCCTTTATCGCCGATACGGTGGGAACGGAAAAAAAAGTGAATGTGGAACTCGTTATCAAAGACCGTGATGTTTCGAGAAATGATTCTATCAAAACGATTCCTTTTGAAGTGCGAAGTATCAGCGAAGTGAATGTAGTCACGGATTATTCTTTTAGAAATGAAGGTTTGCCCTTGCTGCATAAAGACAGATATAGGGAAGTGAATCTGTACAGTTATGAGGAACCCGATATTCGTTCGAAAGCCGTGACTAATGCCATTTTTATAAAGGAAGGAGAAGTTTATCGGGATGAAGATCGCCGATTAACTTACGAACGCCTAAACGAGTTGGGGATTTTTCAATATCCCGATATCGAATATATTGATGATCCCGCAGATACGACCGGCACCAAGCTTATTGCCAATATATTTTTAAGCCAAAAGAAAAAATATGGAGCAGGGGTAGATTTAGAAGCTTTTCGCAGTGATATTCAGGATTTTGGTATTGGAATCGGGGGCTCTTTTCAAATCCGGAATGTTTTTAAAGGAGCTGAAATTCTGGAATTATCCGGACAGGGAAGTATTGGTGCTTCAGACGATGCGGCCACAGATGAAGATTCTTTTTTCAATATTTCTGAAGTAGGGGCAGACCTGAAATTGCGGATTCCCAAAATTGTTTTTCCGGCCAATGTGGATAAAGTTATCCCCAAATCCATGTCGCCTTTTACAGTGCTGAAAACCGGAATCAGCACCCAACGAAATATCGGCCTGGACAAACATAATTTCACTTCCGCTTTCACCTATTTGTGGGAACCTTCCGAAATCATAAGTCATCAACTGGATGTGTTGAATGTTCAATATGTAAATAATCTGAGGGAGGATAGATATTTCAATGTATATCAAAATTCATTCAGGCGATTAAACGAAATTGCGATAAACCATCAAAGCCAGATTCCTTCGGATTATTTTACAGCCGAAAATGGCCAATTAAGTATTCCTGAAGGAGCAGAAAATTTTATCAATGATATAAATAATGGCGCCGATTTCGATCTTTCACCTGAAGAAATAGACAGAGCCAGAGATATTATAGAGCGAAAAAATCGGCTAACAGAAGATAACCTGATTGTAGCCAGTAATTTTTCCTATGTAAAAAACACCCGTTCCAGTCTTTATGATAACGATTTTACCCGCTTTCGGGCAAAGTTTGAAATGGCAGGAAATACCCTCTCTCTCTTGGCACCTGTGTTGGACTTCAACAAAAATGAAA
>CAYPGZ010000122.1:0-3259 GCA_964410335.1 uncultured Flavobacteriaceae bacterium
ATTTGATTTGTTCATAATTTTTGTTTTAGAACGATTTGTTGGTTAAACTTTAGTGATTTGCTCCACAAATTTATATGGAAATCCGTTCCGTGCAAGGATTTACGCGCGAAATAGCTTAAATTGTTGATAACTTCCGGCAATTGTTGATAAGGCAGGCTTGTTTTTTCCAATTTTTACCCATCCCGCTCCCTATATGACTTTAGCGAAGAATAGGGTTTTCGCCCAACTCAAAACCGTTCAATAAATCCTTTACTTCCATTTTTCGTTTTCCCGGAAGTTGAATTTCCTTCAAAATCAAAAAACCTTTTTTGACGGCCACCTTTAAGGATTTGCCTTCCTGCAAAATCGTTCCGGGAAGAAAATCATTTTCCCCTTCTTCCATTTCCGCTCGATAGATTTTGCATCGTACCTCCTCTCGGCCATGTTGCAACCAAGCCCAAGCAACCGGATAGGGACTCAACCCCCGAATTTGGTTATAGATAGCGGGCAAAGGCTTTTGAAAATCTATTTTGGTGTTTTCAGTAGTGAGTTTAGGGGCGGGTTTTAAATCCTCATATTCTTTTTGTTTTTGGGGTTGGCTAGTATTCTCCGCAATCTGCGAAAGGGTTTCAACTATCAGGTCTGCTCCTGCCTCCATTAATTTGTCGTGGAGTTCCCCGGCACTTTCCCGAAACCCAATCTCTATTTCTTTCTGAAGGATTATCTCGCCGGTATCGATGTTTTCATCGATAAAAAAAGTACTTACTCCCGTTTTTGTTTCTCCGTTGATAATTGCCCAATTGATGGGTGCTGCTCCTCGATATTGCGGCAAAAGGGATGCGTGCAGGTTGAAAGTGCCGTATTTCGGAATTTCCCAAACTACTTTTGGCAACATCCGAAAAGCCACTACCACAATAACATCTGGGGAGCGTTTTTTTAATTCCTCCACAAAGTCGGGTGATTTTAAATTTGTGGGCTGCAGCACCGGAAGATTATTTTGCAAAGCAAAATCTTTAACCGCCGAGGATTTTATTTTTTTTCCCCGTCCTGCAGGTCTGTCCGGAGCTGTTACAACCGCAACAATCTGATGCCCCGCCTCGATGCTCTTTTTCAATCCTGCAACCGCAAATTCGGGGGTACCCATATATACAATCTGTAATTTCTTCATGTTCTTTTTTTCAAATAATATTCATTACTTGCGGTAAGCCCCACAAACCCATGAGCGAGCATATCGCGTAAAGTTTCCAAAATTTCTTCGGAATGGAAATCTGATTTTTCGATAATTTGGTTTGAATGAAGATGCTCGTTTTCCAAAACCTCAACAATATATTTTCTAATGGATTTAGGATTCTTTTTGGTTGATTTTCTCCTTTTCCTTTCTATACAAACTGAACAAATCCCACAATCTTCAGGAGTTGTTTCCCCAAAATAAGCAAGTAGTTTTGTGTTTTTGCAGGTCTTTGTATCCGTGACATAATCCACAACCGACAACACGCGCTGCTGTTTTTGAACATATTGCTCAGCGATATATTTTGCAAAAGGATTTATGGTCAAATCGTCTTCTCGGGGCACCAAAAATAGAATACTCGCATCGTATTTTTTAGCCAAAAGCAAAGAAATGATATTTTCATTTTGAAGCTCCTCCAACAGCTTAGCAATTTCTTTTTCAGAAAGTTTTGTCTTGGATGCTAACAAGCCTAAATCGATTTCGATTTCATAATCAAAAACCCCGGGATAGGTACGCAAGATTGTTTTTACTAAATTTTCGTATTTAACGTTTTCATCCAGATAGAACAAAAGTTGCGTATTAGAAACCACAATTTGCATCGTGGATCTTTTTTGGTATTGCTTTCCGAGGGAAATTACTCCCATCCGGTCTAACAATTCCAGTGTTTTATGGGTTTTGGTCATATTAAACTCATAGCTTTGACAGAAATCGTAAAAATTAAAATCATGCAGGCTATTTTCTCCTTCCCCATAGGCAATACCAAAATAACTTTGCAGCTTGCGGTAAACTTTTTTTGTAAATTTTAAGGTGGGCAAAACAGAAATAAACTGAGTTTTCACTCTTTCCAGATCAGGTTTTCCGCATAGGATTATTGCTTTTGAAGCTTTCCCGTCCCGCCCAGCACGACCGGCTTCTTGATAATAACTTTCCAAACTTTCGGGCAGATGATAGTGGATTATGGTACGCACATCAGGTTTATCTATTCCCATCCCAAAAGCACTCGTCGCGACTATAGATCGGATTTTTCCTTCCAACCACTGCTGTAAAAGTAATTTTCTTTCTTCATTAGCGGTACCTCCATGATAGGCTTCCGCACGTTCTCCGTGTTCATTTAAATATCGGGCAAGTTCCATACTTTCCCGGCGGTTTCTCATATATATTATGGAAGATCCGGGATTTTTTTCCAAGACCTTAAGCAGATTGTGGAATTTGTCTTCTTTTTCGAGTACTTGAAAAGAAATGTTTTTCCGCTCAAAACTTTTTTGCACAAGCTTAGGCTCATCAATTTCCAAAAGTTTAAGCATATCTTTTAGCACCTGTGGGGTTGCCGTTGCTGTTAACGCCATCCAGACGGCATCGGGTTGTATTTCCTTAAGCATCGGGATTTTTAAATAGGCAGGTCGAAAATCATGTCCCCACTGGGATACGCAATGAGCTTCATCAACAACGATAAAATTTACATTCATCCGGGCTATTCGCGCCTTCACCAAATCATTTTGAAGTCGCTCAGGGGAAATATATAAGAATTTATAATTGCCGTGAATGCAGTTGTCCAACAGGATATCCAGTTCATTAAAAGAAAACCTTCCTGCAAGACTCATGGCTTTAAATCCTTTCAATTTTAAGTTGTTCACCTGATCCTGCATGAGTGCAATGAGGGGAGAAACGACAATGCAAATCCCCTCTTTTGCAATTGCGGGAATCTGAAAACATAAGGATTTTCCACCTCCCGTGGGCAGCAATGCCACTGTGTTTTTTCCTTCCAAAGCAGCGGTTATGATTTCTTCCTGTGCCGGACGAAAAGACTCATGGCCAAATAGTTGGAGTATTTTTATGGGATCATCCATCACAATGCTTCAGAATAAATTTTGCCCTTTCTTCCACGCTGATTTTAGGAACGTGAATTAATTCATAACCCAAAGATTCATAAGTTTGGATGAGGTGTTTTTCAATTTTTTTAGCTTCGCCGGGACTTTCATAGCGTTCGTTGTCGGTAAGATATATTTCTTCCCAAAAAGGAAAAAAGAAGATTTTGTCATATCGAAAATCCCG
>CAYPGZ010000123.1:0-3232 GCA_964410335.1 uncultured Flavobacteriaceae bacterium
GCGTTCTCCCAATTCCCGATCTTGTCCGCCATACTGCATCCTTTCATCAAATCCATTTATGGCTAAAATATCTTTTTTCCAACCCGAAGCATTATGTCCGTTCCAACTGGCATTTGTAGGAGTGATGGTATTTAAAAACCATTGTTTAAAACCTGCGGAACTCAATTTATTATCTTTAAAGGAAGGTTTCAGCCCATTTGTTTTCAACCATTCCAAATCGAAGCATCTTTGCGTGAGAATATCTTCTTTTGAAATCAGTTTGGAAATGCTCATCGGCAATTTAAAATATCCTCCCGACAAGAAAAAACCTTCTTTTCTTTCCCTTAAATGTACCTCTACAAAATCGTGGCGAGGAATGCAATCGCCATCGGTCATCAAAATATAATTGGCTTTGCAGGCCAATATGGCTTTGTTGAGGATTTGTGATTTCTGAAAACCGTGATCTTCATGCCACACGTGCGTTATCGGAAAATTCACTTTCTCTTTCATTTGGGCAATCAAATCAAAAGTGGGTTGCTTAGAACCATCATCGGCAATCACCACCTCAAACCCAATAGCTTTTTGGGCTTGATAACCCCAAAGCGTTTTTTCAAGCCATGCTTCGGAGTTGTATGTACTGATAATAACTGATATTTTTATTTCAGACTCCAAAGTTATTTTTTTTGAATGCTAATTTAAAAAAAAACACGCAACCATTTGTGAAAAGCAACATCTTGGATTTAGTAAGTATGTGTTTTCTATCCATCAAATCACATATTTCATTGTACTTTTGCAAATGTAAATATTTTAATCCTGTATTCTCCGGATAAGGAGTTTCGGAGCACGTTATTTTTATGTTTTGAAAAAAATCTCTGCCCTTCTTATTACCTACAACGAACGCGAACATCTTCCCGATGTGATCGATACGGTGGATTTTGCTGATGAGATAATCGTGGTAGATTCATATAGCGACGACGGAACGGCTGAGTATTTACAGGAAGATTCCCGAGTAAAATTGATTCAGCATCCCTTTCGCAATTTTTCTGAACAACGCAATTTTGCTCTCAAACACGCTCAATATCCTTGGGTTCTTTTCATTGATGCCGATGAGCGAATTCCTAAAAAGTTAAGGGAAGAAATCAAAAAAACGGTTAATCTTCCCGACCCAAAAGCAGCTTATTATTTTCGCAGGCAGTTCCTGTTCAAAAATAAACCATTGCGTTTCAGCGGATACCAAACCGACAAAAACCATAGATTGTTTCAAAAGGAAAAAGCCTACTATTGTCCTGAACGTCTTGTTCATGAAATCCTGGAAGTGGAGGGAAAAAGTGGAGTTTTGAAAAATAAATTACTTCACTATTCCTTCAACGATTACGAGGAATATAAACAAAAAATGTTGAGCTACGGCCGTTTGAGAGCGGTAGAACTTTCCAAAAAAAATCTAGAACCCGGTTTTTTCCATTTCTATATCAAACCTACATATAAATTTTTAAGTCATTATGTGATTAGGCTGGGTTTTTTAGACGGAAAAAAAGGGTTTTGTGTGAGTTATCTAAATGCTTTGAGCGTAGCCGAACGATATCGTGAGCTCATCCGAATGGAACATTTAGTGGAATCATCGCCAAAACAGGAGGTTTTTCTTTAGTTTCCGGCGTTGGTGATAATGTTGTTGAAATTTCTGTGTGTTTTCCCACATATCCTTAAAAACCTGATGATAATCCCTTCCGGTTATTTTTGCATATTCTGCACTCATTGTGGCTACCATATTCTTATCAGAAGTCAATTTCCTGAAATTTTGAATGCAGGTTTGATAATCCATTGTTTGGTGGAATTTCATGCGGTTTAAATCTACCAGAAAAAAATCATAATCGTTGTTTTCGTTTACTATAATTAAGGTATTTCCCGGAGAATGATCCAAAAATTCAATGCCGTTTTCATGTAATTTGTGAGTAAAGCGTGTAAATTGTTTTAGGATTTCATGGCGATTGGGAAAGTTGGGGTCATGAATAATTTCGCGATAGGTCAAATCATATTCGATATATTCACTTACATAAAAGCTTTTCCCAAAAATTAAACCTTTTTTATTTTCGTAGTAGGCTATCGGCTCGGGTGTTCCGATGTCCTTGTCCAGCAGTATTTGAGCGTGTTCAAACGAACGCCTTGCTTTTGACTTCCGAAAAAAACGATACGCAATTTTGTTGATAAAATTGGGCTTCTGAAAAGACTTAATCGTTATTTTTTTTCCCTCTAACAAATAGTTTTTCAGATGATTTCGCTCATCGTGAACACTTTCTCCTTTGCTGTCAAAATCTCGGACAAGCCGATCGATTTCTTCTTGTTTTGACTCCCAATTATCGGAAAAAACTTTTTTCATTTACCCTAATTATAAATAATGCATTCTAAAAAATCACTTCCACAAAAATTTGAACCACTGCCCAAAATTTTTCTTCCACGTGTAAAAATCAGAAGGCATAATCTTGTGATAATCCAAATTTTTGTTCACTTCTTCCCACGAATTCCCTTTCACAAATTCCAGTTTTTTCCACTTTTCCGGCTCGATATAAAAAAAATCGCGGTATTGCTGATAATTTGAACTATCCACTTTTCGCCATTTTTCCATAAATCCTTCTAAATCTATTTGATGTTGGTGTCCCCAATTTTCAAATTTTGTAAGGATTTCCGTTTCCGTTCTGGCCACTGTTTCGTGCAGTAAAAGATTTTGAGTGTACACAATCCGCTGGCGGGTATTTCGCGCCACACGGTAATTGGGAAAATTTGTCGCCATCACCCCACGCGTGGGTTTATCTACGAACAAGACGCCATCATCCACATATTTATAGATGTTCAACAACCACGCGGCAATTTGTATCTTGTTTTTTTCGGGATTATCCAGAAAGCGATCATATTTTCTGACATCCTTCACAAAATTTTCGAAATTCAGAAAATACTCATCACTATCCACTTGTATCAACCAATTTCCAAGCCCCATTTTTTCAGAAAGCATTCGCCGTTCGCGATTATCGTTTTCGATGGGAGAAAGTTTCGGATCATAAAAATTATCGCGATAAATGGTAATTTTATGGTCGCGATCAAATTTTTTTATCCAATCAAAAAACTCATTTTCCACCTGAAAATCCTGTCCGGTCCAAGTTTTTAAATTTTCATCCAAAGCAATAAAAATCGCATCAGAAGCAGCATAAACAGGAGGAAGAGAATTTTTGAGCTTCGGATAGTCGTAGGACATCAAGAAACC
>CAYPGZ010000124.1:0-3228 GCA_964410335.1 uncultured Flavobacteriaceae bacterium
CAGGAAGATTTTTTGATTTGAACCTTCGAAACTGAGCGTTATGCATAAAAGTCGGGAAGGTCGTTTTGGGTAAGGGGGTGGATGCGTAGCCGTTCTGTTTTAATTTGTAACTTATTTTTCACTTTTTTATAATAATTGCCGGTTTCTAAAGTCAAACATTTTTAGCTTATATTCTGCATGGCGTTCATAAAACTTTCTTTTTTCCCTCTGGAAATACTAACTGTGTCGTTGTTGTTCATCAAGATATAGCTTCCGTCCGAGCGGTAGAATTTTTTCACTTCCTTTAGGTTAATGAGGTAGCTTTTATGAACCCGCATAAATTCATGGTCGGTCAAGAGGTTTTCATATTCCTTCAAGTGTTTGCTGACCAGCAGTTTTTGTCCATTCACAAGTTTGAAAAGCGTGTAAGCGCCGGTTGCCTCGCTATGGTAAATATCACGGATATTGATGAATTCCATCCCATCATGCGTGGCCAGGCATATCCGTGAGGATTTCGGTTGTTGGATGTTCTTGAGCAGGGAAAAGAGCTGCTCGTTGTAGGGTTTTTTGTCCCTGACTTTTTTTGCTTTATAAACGGCAGCTTGCAGTTCTTCCACATCGATAGGTTTCAACAAATAGTCCAACGAACTGAATTTTATCGCCTTGATGGCATATTGGTCGAAAGCAGTGGTAAAAATCACTTCAAAATCGATTTCCCCCAACATGGCGAGAATATCGAAACCCGTTCCGGATTGAAGCTCGATGTCCAGAAAAACGAGGTCCGGTTTAAGGAGTGGGATTTGCTGGACAGAATCCTTGATGTTGCCCAAGCAAGCCAAGATTTTAACATCAGGGCAAAATTCTTCCAGGAGGTTTTTCAGGGTTTCCCGGCTGTGTTTTTCGTCGTCAATGACTATTGCTTTTATCTCCATGGTTGCTCAGTTTTGTTCCAAGGGTATTCTGATGATGGCCAAGGTGCCGGTAGGCTTTCCGTTTTCATCTGTTTTGTCAATGAATTCCACGAGTTTTCTATCAGAAGCCCCGAGGAGTCGTAGCCTTTTTTCCGTGACACCAATCCCTCGGGATGTTTTTGATTTGTATAAGCTGCTTTTTGTTTTTTGGGAATATTCCCGACCGACTCCGTTGTCTTCGATTTCGCAAATCAGGAATTTTTCATTTTTCATAAAACGCACATCAAGGTGTTTTTCCCCCTTTTCCTTGTTTCCAAGACCATGCAAAATGGCATTTTCCACAAAGGGTTGAACAATCAATGGAGGCAGTTCCACTTCCTGAATATCCAGCCTATCTTCTGTGGTTATGCGGTAGGTAAAGGAATGATTAAAACGTAAGGCTTCCAGTTCGATGTATTTTTCGAGCAATGCGATTTCCTCGGCCAGAACAACGTTGATTTTGATAGAGCCCTCCAATAACCTTCGCATGAGTATGCTAAATTTGTTCAGATACTTCATGGCCGGTGCCTTTTTGTCTGATGAAATCAAATATTGGATGGAATTGAGCGAGTTGAAGATGAAATGCGGGTTCATCTGAGCCCTCAACGCACTCATTTGATTGTCATGGGCGCTTTGCTCCAGCAGTATTTTTTCCCGATTTATCAGCCTCAATTTATAGTTTAACCCAAAACCAAACAACAAGACTTCGATGGCGCTTCCGGCCATCATGTAGCTTTCGTCCATGAAACTTTCATTCATTTGACCGCATAATTTCGTATAAACCTTGTCTAAACTTTCCGGAAGCTTCCGCTTCTTGAAATCCTTATAGGTCAAATATCGCTGGGGACTTGATTTTTTTAAAGGGTGCCATACCTGAATGAATATTGGTGCAGGGCCCTCATAACCAAACTGATTATACTGCTGTTCCATATCATAAGCCAAGGTGTCAAAATACCCAACTTTATATTTACCCAATTCAACCTCTTCGTAAAATGAGTTTTGCGGTACAGATTCACAAGAATAAATAAATAATATCAGGATTATTGAATATTTCACCCCTTTGGTTATTGTTTAATATGGGTTTCCTCGGTTAAGAATCCTTTCCGGTAAATTTTCCGCTTATTCTGGAAGAAACCGAATAGAAGTTTAATGATGATTTTTATTCAAATAACTTTGACATATCTTAGTTTTTTCAAACCAAACTATTTTTTCACCACTTTTTCGACGATGGTTTGAGAAGGCGTAGTGAATTCAAAGAAATAGACTTGTTGTGGGGGAAGGTTTTGGGAAAAAACACAGGTTCCCGCTCCAATGGGGAGGTTTTGATAAAGAAGCCGTCCTTGCAGGTCAAAAACATTGAGCTTGGATTTTTCTTGTGCATGGATGTACACTTGTCCTTCAAAAGGATTTGGCGAAACTTTTACAGAAATTTCAGGATTATGGCTTTCCAAGTCCAGCGGGTAGTTGTTTAAATTAAATGAAAGAGGATGACCCCAAATAACATCGGTCGTGTTGTCGTTGTTCAAATCGGCCTTGGCGGTAAGGATAGTGTTTGCCACATTGCCGTCGCCTATCCACTCTTTGTTGCTAAATACACCTTGTCCAGTGTTGGCATACCAAACGACTTCGCCTTCTTGCTTTAAGGAAGCAAATAAATCCAAACTGCCGTTATTGTCGAAATCTGCGGTGGAAACCGATTCGCATTGGGCGGTGGTTTCTATGGTTTGCATGAAGCTGAAAAAACCATTCCCATCGTTGGCATGCCAGGTGATTTCAGAATTTCCATTTCCGTCGATAATTAGATCCTTGGTTCCATTGTTATCTAAGTCCGCCGTGTGTATCATAAAGCAAAAACCCGAGTTGATAATGGAATTGGAGCGGACTAGGTCATGGCTGGCAAAACTGCCGTTGTTGTTCATATAAACCAACACTTCGCTGCCACCTATAATAATATCCTTAAATCCATCACCATCCAAATCGGCTATGGAAAAGGCGTAATATTCAAATTGGTTGTTGGGTACCGTTGCTTTGGTGAAGGTGCTATTTCCATCATTGTAATGGATTATGATGTTGACGTGGTCTAAGACCACAATGTCCAGATTGCCATCATTGTCCATGTCAACAATTTCGACATCTTCGGGGAGAACCATGTTTGTGTCGAGCAATACTTCCGTTGAAAAATTCCCCGACGTATTTGGGAACCATATCAACTTGTTTGGGTTGTATGAAGTGGCCACGATGTCAGCCCAGCCATTTCCATCAAGGTCGCCCGCGGCAAGTCCCTCGGGGTCGTTCACAT
>CAYPGZ010000125.1:0-3185 GCA_964410335.1 uncultured Flavobacteriaceae bacterium
TATCGAATTCCCAATCCGATGTTGAAATCCACATCGTCATCATAATCATTAAATCCGAATTCCGGACGTAAATCCAGAGAAAGCATCAGAGGAATGTCGAAATTGTACTCAATACCGACATCACCTGCAATAAAAAAATAAGCTTCACTGTTATCTTCAGTTCCGGGAAAATCGTCTTCAAAACTAAAAAAACCGATTCCTGCTCCAGGACCGGCATACCAGTTAAATCCACCATCAATATTCCATACCCACTGATAAATTCCGGTCAACTGAAAAGCGTTGAAATGTTCGTCATCTTCAATTCCCAAATCCAGTTCCAGTCGGTTGTTGTTGGCACCCACTGCACGTTGGTAGGAAATTTCAACTCCAATACCATTGCTATCACCAATGCGCAATCCAAGGGCATTTTCAGAGATCATTTGAGCGTTGGCATAAAAAAAACCACCGCTAATTAACAAACAAGTCAGCACAAATTTTTTCATCTTAATAATTGTTTATGGTTTCAGCCTACAAAAGTATTGTGAAATCAAGGAATGACGGGGGGTGAGGTGGCCAATATTCTGTTAATTTTTGTTGTGGTTTGTTAATACTCATAAGTATCTTATCAAAGTATTATAAATCCATTTCTTTTATTATGAAAAATCCGTCTTTACCTTGTTTTTGATATAAAGGCATGAAAATACGAGCATTCCACTTACTGATTAATTCTTCTCCATTTTGTACAGCTAACACTTCACCTTCCGAAATTTTTTGAAAATTTTTGAAACCTTTTTTCATTTGAAATTCATCGATATTTTCTAAGCCGTGCCTATAGATAATATCAAATGTTTTTTGAGGAGGATACGCGTCTAATATATTTATCCGTTCCCGGATACCTCCTAAATGATTCAAATCCAATCCAAAGCATTCTTGAATAGCTAACCAAATCAAGGCTTCATGGTTTTTACGTGTGCTTTCAGCGGTATGTTGACCTCCTTCAAATGCAAATCCGGTCATTCCTTTTTTGCTGAGATATTTGTCAATGGAGCCATTTACAAGCGAACTGAAACCCCGTACGATATAAACCGGAAATCGATGCGCCCAAGAGTCATTTTTTCCTACATCTTCAACAGAGATATAAGGAACACTGTCTGAGGATGTACTATGGCAATCCAAAAAATAATAGTTTGAAAACCCCTTATTTTCCTCATTTTCGATGAGAGAAATCAGTTGCTTCATTTCCTTTATTTCCCGGCTGGGATTTGTGGAATTGCTAATATTTTTTTCCGTCCAAGTCCGGTTGAGGTCTTCGTCGATAAATCGAAGCTTTTTATCCAATGCCGCAGTATTTCCGGCCAAACCCAGAATCGTACCGGAAATTTCCGGTTGGTATTTTTCAAGTTGCGAAAAAACCCGTTGTAAGGCCAGCACTCCACTGGGTTCATTTCCATGTATTCCTGCCGTGACCAACAGAAAATTTTCTTTTTTGTATCCTTGATATTTTCCTATAATTCGTTCCATAGTAATGACTAAATTATGAGAATATAACCTTGTAGCGCGTTATATGCTTGTTAAATATTAGCGTGGTTTTTGCGGCTTCAAATCCTTTTAAAATTGTGTAAATCGTGTATTTTTGTGAAAAACCTACATACCGAATTTTTAATCTTCTCATATCAGCATGAATTCATACCTCATTGACGGCATCCGAACGCCCATAGGAAATTACAAAGGAACTTTATCCCCTGTTCGCACAGATGATCTTGGGGCATTGGTCATTAAAGAAATCATCAAAAGAAATCCAACTATTCCCAGAGAAGCCTACGACGATGTGATTTTGGGCTGTGCCAATCAAGCCGGGGAAGACAACCGCAACGTGGCGCGAATGTGCTCGCTTTTGGCGGGATTGCCTTTTAGTGTTCCCGGAGAAACGGTAAACCGGTTGTGCAGTAGCGGTCTTTCGGCCATTATCCACGCCAACCGCGCGATAAAAGCCGGTGATGGAGATTTGTTTATCAGTGGTGGGGTGGAGCATATGACTCGTGGACCCTATGCCATTTCAAAGCCTTCTTCTGCATACGGAAACGATTCCCAAATGTATGATACGAGTTTCGGCTGGCGTTTTGTTAATCCCAAAATGAAAGAAATGTATGGAACAGATGGAATGGGCGAAACGGCGGAAAACTTAGTCGATAAATACAAAATTTCCCGTGAAGATCAAGATGCTTTTGCTTTTCGGAGTCAAATGAAAGCGGCAAAATCCCAGGAAAATGGACGTTTGTCGAAAGAAATTGTTCCGGTGGAAATTCAGCGACGAAAACAAGATCCCCTTATTTTCGAAAAAGATGAATTTGTAAAACCCAATACCACTTTAGAGGTTTTGGGGAAATTGCGCCCGGCTTTTCGTAAAGAGGGCAGTGTTACCGCCGGCAATTCTTCAGGATTGAACGATGGTGCGGTAGCCACAATTATCGCTTCCGAAGCAGCCGTAAAAAAATATGGATTGAAACCCACTGCAAAAATCCTAAGTTCGGCCGTGGTGGGCGTGGAACCACGAATTATGGGAATCGGCCCCGTGGAAGCTTCCAACAAAGCCTTAAAAAAAGCAGGCTTGAAGATGGAAGATATGGATATCATCGAACTAAATGAAGCTTTTGCCGCACAAAGTTTGGCGTGTATTCGAGAATGGGGCTTGAAAGACGACGATCCGCGTATCAACCCGAACGGTGGCGCAATTGCTATTGGTCATCCCCTTGGTGTAACCGGAGCACGAATCGCTTGGTCTGCGGCCTTGGAACTGCAACTCACCGGAAAAAAATACGCATTGATTACAATGTGTGTAGGCGTGGGACAAGGTTATGCCGCTGTGATTGAACGGCTGTAAATTAATGTTGAACGAAGCGAAATCCTGAGTGAAAACGGCAAGCAAACAGCTAATTCAAATAGTTGCCTGCCGTCGTCTGGTTTTGGTGGTTAGGGGTTGACATCGTGCATTATTTTATGATTTTTTTGGTGGCCACACCCTTTTCCGTTTGGATTTGTACGATATAAACCCCCGAAGGATATGCCGATAAACGCTGTTGTTAAAATTGTTTTCATAATTGTATGTTTTTTAATTTTGTGAACAACAGCAAGAATGTGCTGCTTTGCAGCACTCCCACGTTTTTGAAGTATGGAGAAATATGTACTTTCATGATTATGTTTTTTTA
>CAYPGZ010000126.1:0-3151 GCA_964410335.1 uncultured Flavobacteriaceae bacterium
ACATCCAAGTCACCGTCGTCGATATCAACAAAGACCGCATCAACCAATGGAACGACCCCAATGTGGAGAACATCCCCATCTACGAACCCGGGCTGAGCCAAATCGTAGAGGAAGCCCGCGGGCGCAATCTCTTTTTCTCCACCGAGGTCGATAAAGCCATCGACGAGGCCGACATGATTTTTATCTCCGTCAACACGCCCACCA
Organism: uncultured Flavobacteriaceae bacterium; assembly: GCA_964410335.1. Lineage (GTDB taxonomy): Bacteria > Bacteroidota > Bacteroidia > Flavobacteriales > Flavobacteriaceae > DASSWG01. The sequence goes on from CAYPGZ010000126.1 coordinate 205, forward strand.
AAACCTACGGCACGGGAAAAGGCATGGCCGCTGACCTGAAATACATCGAACTCTGCGCCCGCCAAATCGCGCGCGTGGCAAAGTCTGATAAAATCATCGTCGAAAAATCCACCTTGCCCGTGCGTACTGCCGAGGCACTCAAAAATATATTGGACCACACCGGCAACGGGGTGAAATATCAAATCCTCTCCAACCCCGAATTTCTGGCGGAAGGCACTGCCGTGGAAAACCTACTGAACCCCGACCGGGTGTTGATTGGCGGCGAAAATACCCCCGAGGGCCAAAAAGCCATGCAGGCCCTGGTCGATATTTATGCCACCTGGATTCCCCGGGAAAAACTATTGACCACCAACGTCTGGTCTTCGGAACTGTCCAAGCTCACCGCCAACGCCTTTTTGGCACAACGCATTTCCTCCATCAATGCCATGTCCGAGCTCTGTGAGGAAACCGGTGCCGATGTGGAGGAAGTAGCCCGCGCTATCGGTTCCGACAGCCGTATTGGGCCGAAATTCCTCAAAGCTTCCGTGGGTTTTGGGGGGTCGTGTTTCCAGAAGGACATCCTCAACCTGGTCTATATCGCACAATCCTATGGCCTGCAGGAAGTAGCTGATTATTGGGAACAGGTCATCCTTATGAACGACCACCAGAAGGCACGCTTTGCCAAAAATATCGTCCGGACCCTGTACAACACCGTATCCGGAAAAAAAATCGCCTTCCTGGGCTGGGCTTTTAAAAAGGACACCAACGACACCCGCGAGTCCGCGGCCATATATGTGGCCGACGACCTCCTGGAAGAACAAGCAGAAATTTCGGTCTATGACCCCAAGGTAAAGGCACATCAAGTCTATAACGACCTGGATTACTTGCAAACCCGTAGTCCTGAAGCAAACCAAGACTTGGTGAAAGTCAACCCCGATCCTTACGAAACTTGCAAAGATGCCCACGCCATCGCCGTGCTGACCGAATGGGACGAGTTCAAAACCTACGACTGGCAAAAAATATACGACAATATGCACAAACCTGCATTTGTTTTTGACGGGCGAAACATCCTCGATGGAGAAAAACTGAAGAAAATTGGGTTTGTATATCAAGGAATTGGAGTAGGTGAGATTTGAGAGGCGAGCGAGGAGAGGTGAGTAGAGAAAACATAGCAATGAAAATAGTATTACCTCACCATAACCGTAGCTTTTTTGCCACCCTTTAGGGACGGGACAAAGCAAAAAAACGGCTGATCCACAGCCCACTGTATAACCACAGTTATGATATAGAATAAAGTATCATGTCACCATAACCGTAGCTTTTTTGCCACCCTTTAGGGCCGGGGCAAACAAAAAAACGGCTTAAGACCGGGACAAGCAAAAAAGTGATCTCAAAACCATAAATAACCCATAGAATATTGTGATAGGAGACAAGACGCACCTTGATAAAAAGTAAACATATTTGTTTACTGCCTGTGGATTTATTATCTTTGTTTAAAATTCATATCCATGCTTCCGAAATTAAGTAAAATAAAAGGTATTCATCCGGGTGTTATTTTAAGAAGGGAATTGAAAATTCAAGGCTTAAAAAGCAGTCAATTGGCAAGCTCTATCGACGAGCATAAACAAACGATTAGTGCTATCCTCAATAAAAAAAGAAGCATTAATCCAAAACTCTCCATCAAACTCGCTGAGCAATTTAAGGTATCCGAAGATTATTTTATGCTGTTACAAGCGAGTTATGACGTAAAAACAGCTATTTCATCCGAAAAGAAAATCACCCCAAATATCAACAATATCCGAAGGGTACTTTTTTGGGATACCAGCCTGGACAAAATCGATTGGAATAAAAACAAAAAAGCAATTATAAAAAGAGTTTTAGAAAGAGGTAATAAAACCGAAATAAATGAAATTATTTCATTCTATGGTAAAAAAGTCATTACCAAAGAAATCCAATCAATTAAAAATAGTCATTTAGCTTCTTTTGAAAAGAACATTAAAGCATATAATTTAATTGATTAGGAGTGAAATTGCATTTAAATACGGTTTCCGATTTACTTTGGGATGCACTTATAAAGCTCATGGGCCTTAAAGAACTCAATTCCTTTAGAATTGTCGGAGGAACTTCTTTAAGCCTTCAACTCGGGCATAGGCAATCCATTGATATAGATCTGTTTACTGACGCAAAATATGGTAGTGTTGATTTTGTTAAAATTGAAAATAGCTTAATGAAAACCTTTCCGTATGTAGATAAATTGTCAGTTGAACAGGTGGGAATGGGACTGTCGTTTTTTATAGGAAATAATGAAAATGATGTAATTAAATTGGATTTATTTTATACCGACTCTTTTGTGTTTCCTTGCATTAAAGAACAAAATGTCAGATTTTCGAGTATTGAGGAAGTAGCAGCCATGAAACTTGAAGTAATTGCCCACGGAGGCAGAAAAAAAGATTTCTGGGATGTACATGAACTTTTGGAAAAATATACATTGGAAGACATGATAGGTTTCTATATAAAAAGAAACCCGTATGGCTATTCTAAAAATGAATTATTACCACAAATCCTTGATTTTTCTGTCGCTGAAGACGATTTTACCCCCAACTGCTTTAAAAATAAAGAATGGGAAATAATAAAATTGGATTTTGTAGAACTGATTAAAAATATTGAGACTTGAGTAGAGAAACATAGCAATGAAAATAGCATTACATCACCATAATCGCAGCTTTTTTGCCTCCCTTTAGAGCCGGGGCAAAGCAAACAAGTAATCTCAAACCATAAAAATCAATAGAGCAAGTATTTCCAAACACATCTCGATTCCCGATTCCCGATTCCCGATTCCCGATTCCCGAATTAACGAATCCCGAATTAACGAATCCCGAATTAACGAATCCCGAATCCCGATTCCCGATTCCCGAGCACCCTGTCATCCTGAGCTTGTCGAAGGATCCCGATGCGGAGTGTACAGTGT
>CAYPGZ010000127.1:0-2955 GCA_964410335.1 uncultured Flavobacteriaceae bacterium
AGTTCTCTATCTCCTATTGATATTAAACTTATTCCAGTTTTATTTTTTGTTTGATCACAATTGCATCATTCAGCACAAAAGGTTTGGGTATGGTTCCTTTAATTCTTTTTGGCACCGCGAGGTCGGGGTTTTCCAACAGGTCATTGCTGGCTTCAAATAATATCAAATCAGGGTGTTGCCCTTCCCTCAATTGAAACTCAATCCGCAGGGTGTCGCGGTTTACGGCATAATAGGTCAATAAGCGGTTGTCATATCTGTCTTTGAAAACATGTCGTTTTTTACCCTGAATCCACACCGAGTCAGCGGATAAACCATTCACCATAAATTCCGGAAAATCGATGTTTTTATCGGCAAAAAGAGTCAGTCGATCCACCTCTCGTTGAGGAACAATTTTTAAAGAGTAGCCAATTTTTCCATTTGATAAAGCTTTTTCTTTCACCAAAATTTTAGCCTTAGGCAACACCACGCTTTCGGCTTCAGTGGAATACAGAAATCTCGAATTATATTTACTTTCAAAAGTAAATCCAAGGGTTTCGGGATTATGAGGAGTCTCTCTCAAAAAACCTTTCGTCCACTCACACAAGATTGCGTCGTAAGTATTCCATGTCGCCTTATTGGTTTCCCCATCCAACACATAAACCAGGCTATTGGGTTGAGGCCTTTCTTCGGAAAAATCGGATTCTAGATGGGCAGCAACAAAAAAACCAACTGCAGTTAAGAAAATTAAAAGCGAAATATCCTGTTTTTGTCGATATTTTCCAAAAACCGGCAGCAACAAACCAAACAGTAACACGGTAAAAACAGCACTGATAACAAGCATTTTCAAGCCTAAACCTACGGGGAAAAACTGAATGAGTGGTGCAAAAAGGAAAAGTGCAGGCACACAGAAAAGTAAAGATAAAAACAGGTTGGTTTTTTTATTCCGGATTAATAATCCAAAAATCAGCAAAGCAAAAAAAACGGGAAGAATAAAATAGGCTGCTCCTTTTAAAAAGAAAGCTACTGCTGTGTTGATTAACAACCAAAAGAAAATAGGAGCAACAAAAAGTTCAGCAGTTTTTTCCGGTTTATATTTATGATAAAGAAAGAAGGAAATCGCGAGACTTAGCAAAACAAAAGCCGCGATATAAAGGTGTCCATTATAAGTGAAACCCTGCAGAATTTCGTTGTAGTGAGGATAAACCCACAACAGAAGTTTCCAGCCAAAAAAAGCAATTACTCCACAGATTAATACACTTCCTAAAAAAGGCAGAAAGCCCATAAAAATATTTCCAACATTGAGTTTCTTTTTAAATATTCCCACGGCTAACAGCACAAAAAATATTGCAAAAGCCAATATTAATAAAGGCCAGATCCAAGAGAATGGAAAACGCACCATGTCAATTCCCGGGAAATTAAAATAAACCCATTCTTCCTCACTCGAAAGATTTTCCAAATCAATCCGAGAAAAATACTCCAGTAAAGGCATCAGATAACTTCCTTGATGGGCAAGGCTTTTTTTGTCCAGGTTTTCAGCAGTATCAAGTGCGGTATGATAATCAAAATGATCATCTATAAACGCAAAAAAGAATCCCGGAATATCCATTTCTTCCCTAAAAACAGTAGAATCGGTATCGTTGGGCAGAATTTTATAAACGCTGTACATGAGAGACGTGGCCACCGGAAAATCGGGATTAGCTTCCATAAAAGCTTTAATCATTTTTCCATTACCACCGTTAGTTTCCAAAATCATATTGGAAGGGCCGCCACTTCCGCGCGCTTCAAAATTCAATACCAAGCCGACTTTTTCTGCCCAAGGATGTTCCTTCACGAACAGTTCAGCGCCGAGCAACCCGATTTCTTCTGCATCGGTAAAAAGAATAATAATGTCGTTTTCATGGGAAATATTCCGTTCCAAAAAAGCACGAATTCCCTCCAAAACAGTCGCTACTCCAGAAGCGGCATCACTCGCTCCAAAGGATGAATGCACCGCACTGTCATAATGCGACATTAGCATCAAGGCCTTTTTTTGGGGATTTGTTCCGGGGATTTTTGCAATGATATTTTGCGGAGCGGAAAGCACACCATATTTATTGAGTGCATAGGCTTGTTGAGTCTGCACGTCGATTCCCATTTTCTGAAGTTCAGAAACGATATAATTTCGCACCAAACTGTGTTGACGGGTTCCTATAGGATGCGGCTTTTTGGAGATTTGGCGGACATGTTCAAAGGCGCGTTCGGTGGAAAAAACATCCGGGGCAGCATTGAAATCGTCCCTGACTTCGGGCATTAAATCATAAAAGGAAAAATAAACCAAGCCGGTAATGAGGATAAAACTGAAGATATTTGCCCATTTTCCAGACATAAATCAATCTTTTTTCACGAGTGCAAAATACTCGTTTTCGAGAGGAAGATAACCTTGATTGTAAACAAAATAATAGGTTTTTCCGGCTTTGGTAATGTAAAGACTGGTGATATAATTAAAATCAAACCCATGAGCCAGCAGTTTAGTTTTGGATACTGTGGTTTTTTGATCCGGATTGAGCTCTGCAAGAATACGGTAATTTCTTCGCAGGCGATTGTTCACATTCCGAATTAATTTCTTATTGTCCTTGTTCAGCTTATTGTTGTAGGCATTACGGCAATAATCGTTACAGAATTTTTTATCGACTCTGCCGATAATCTCTTCACCGCATTCCAGACACTTTTTTTGCATGTCTAAAAATAAACATTTTTAGGAAATTCGAAAAAGTTTATAAAAATATACGGAAATGAACATAGAGACAGCAAGGCAGTTTGGATAATTTTAGGTAAGTTTGAAGGAAAGAGCATTTTCACTCCGTCCTAATTACTGCCAAGATTTGTTTTATATCCCGGGAAAGACTACCAAACAAGAAAAAAAATTAATGTCCTCAAAAAATTTCTAGTGAAAAGAAATAAAAAAGCGCCGTTAAAAAAACAGCGCTTCAAAGAATG
>CAYPGZ010000128.1:0-2949 GCA_964410335.1 uncultured Flavobacteriaceae bacterium
TGTAATTTCCTGGTCTTTTCGTCCTTCTTCGAGAAAAATAACTTTAGAAAGAGGGATTTTTTCTTAATGTTGAAGGCTTCTTCCGGAAATGAAATATATCAGAAATATGAAAATTTTTAATTCCAATCGACCGGAAGAGAATATGACGATTAAAATCGAAAATAGAAAATATTATTAGGAATAAGCCCGGCAGAAATAAATAAAGCCTCACAAACAAAGTAAAGCCTATGAATCCAAAAACAGATTGGTTTTTCGAAAAGGAAACAAAATGGAAGGAGCCTTATGCCCATCTGAGGAGGATTGTTCTGGCTTGTGAGCTCACGGAAGAGCTGAAATGGGGATGTCCTTGTTACACTTATAAAAACAAGAATATTGTTTTGATTCACGGTTTTAATGAGTATTGCGCCCTTTTGTTCCACAAAGGGGTATTGTTGAAAGATGAAAAAAACATCCTCATCCAACAGACCAAAAACGTGCAATCGGCGCGGCAAATCCGGTTTGCCGGCCCAAAGGAAATCCGGGCGCAGGAAGATATTATAAAAGCCTATATCCACGAAGCGGTGGAAATAGAAAAAGCGGGGTTGAAAGTTCCCAGGAAAAAAACCGCGGAATTTGAAATCCCAGAAGAGTTTCAAGAAAAGTTGGATAAAGACCCTTCTTTAAAATCTGCTTTTAAAGCCTTGACACCTGGAAGACAACGAGGTTATTTACTGCATTTTTCCGGAGCCAAGCAGTCCAAGACCCGAAAATCCCGGGTTGAAAAAGCCATTTCGTCAATAAGAAAAGGAAAAGGGTTGAACGAATAGAAGTTTGAAAACTATGCTTTTTTCAACTCAATTACCGTAATTTCCGGCCAGATGCCCACTCTGCCCGGATAGCCCAAAAACCCAAAACCACGGTTCACATTGATTTGCCTTCCGTTTTCCTTATAGATTCCTGCCCATTGCTTGTAGCGATATTGCACCGGGCTCCAACGGAACCAGCCGGGGATTTCCACACCAAATTGCATCCCGTGCGTATGTCCGCTCAAGGTGAGTTGATAATTTTTCTCATCGTCTTTCAAACGTTGGTCCCAATAGGAAGGGTCATGGCTCAGCACGATTTTAAAGTCCTTTTTTTTCAGTCCTTTTGCAGCCGTATCGATATCGCCTTTTTTAATAAACCCGCCGGATCCCCAATTTTCAACACCCACCAGAGCGATTTTCTGACCGTTTTTTTCCAAAAACCGGTGTTCGTTCAGCAATAAATTCCATCCCATTTGCCGGTGCACATTTTTTAAATCATCAAGGTTTTTTTCTTTGGCCTCGGGCGAGTCCCATTCGTGATAGTCGCCATAATCGTGGTTTCCCAAAACCGAAAAAACCCCGTCCCTTGCTTTTATCGAACCAAAAACCTCTTTCCACCGGTCCATCTCCGGCGCGATGTTGTTCACCAGATCGCCCGTAAAAAAAACCACATCCGATTTTTGGCCATTCAACATTTCCACTCCTTTTTGAACGGCTTCTTTGTCGCCAAAACTCCCGCTGTGGATATCGCTGATATGGGTGATTTTATAGCCGTCAAATTCCTTTGGCAAATCCTTAAAACTCAACTTGTGTTTGATCACCCGAAACATGTATTTTCCCTTAAACATCCCATATATCATGGAACTCAGCGGAATAGCTGCCAGGCTAAGGCTGACTATGCTCAAAAATTTTCGTCGGGAGGGCAAATAAAAACCCTTTTCGGCTACAAAAAATTTGTCGAAGGCAGCAATTAAAACCCGCACGATATCTTCGCCAAACATAAAAAGCGTGAGGATGATTTTTGCCACCATAAAAGACATCAAAAAACCCAAAGAATAGGATCGTTGCCCGCTCCAAACACTATTTCCGGTGGGTTGCCACCAATAGTAAAGGAAATTGCCCAACACCATCAACGAGATCGCAGTATAGGCAATCAAAGCCCAATTATTCCTGGTCAATGCACGAAAAGCCTGAAAGGCATATATGTCCACAAGAATATAAACGATAATAAAAATAAACCAACGCATTGAAAGGTAGCTTGTTTAAGGGTGCAAAATTACGTCAAATTCACCGGAATTTAGTGGGTTTAAACTACCAAAAACCAAGCCACTTAACGGGGCTGAAGATTGGAAAATTCCTTAAAAAAGTTTTTTTAATCAAAAAAATGTTTTTTTATGCATTTATTATCGGGGAAAATCTCATTTTTTCATTCTCTATAAATTTATCTTATAATAAACTGATTTGCAGTTATTTGCTAACAAGTTGACCGTAAATAATATCTGTTTACAAACGACTACAAACGACTACAAACGAAAATATTCGAAAATAACTGTTTAATAACCGACTAAAATTTGAAAACCACCACACTTTTGTCCTGTCGAATGGAACGAACGAAATTCGATTTAATTTAATTCCTTATCTTATGAATACGTTAAGAAACAAAGTGCAGTTGATCGGGCACGTCGGACAAGACCCGGAGATCAAAAACCTGGAATCGGGCACAAAAGTGGCAAAGTTTTCCATAGCCACCAATGACAACTACAAAAATGCCAAAGGAGAAAAAGTGGAAGAAACCCAATGGCACAATATTGTCGTCTTTGGAAAAAAAGCAGAAATAGTCGAAAGTTATGTCTCCAAAGGAAAAGAAGTAGGCATAGAAGGCAAACTCACTCACCGTTCCTATGAAAAAGAGGGGCAGAAACGGTACTACACCGAAATAGTTTGCAACGAACTTTTGCTTTTAGGCAAATAATTAGCTAAAATAGGGGGAATCCTGAATCCATCGTGCCCGGTCCCGTGACCGGGCGGATTCGGGATTATTATCCAAATATTTCCAATTTTAAACTAGCGATATTCCAAGAATAATTCCTTTTTTGAAAAAACACGTGACTTGTTTTCCCTAAAAATTTTCATCTCATGGAAGAAATCTCTACCGATAAAATAG
>CAYPGZ010000129.1:0-2912 GCA_964410335.1 uncultured Flavobacteriaceae bacterium
TTTCCACGCTAAAACAAAAATATTTCACCGAACTTCAAAAGGAATATACACCGGAGAAAATCGAGTTGGTGTTTCAATCCTTATCCAAAAAATATTTTATGGGAAAATCGGAATTACAAAATAGGTTGGTGAGTAATGTGGTTCAAGAAAAATTTGAGGAAGTATTGCAAAAATTAAAAGCCAATCATCCTGTGGAATATATCCTTGGGGAAGCCGAATTTTATGGAAGAAATTTTAAGATAAGTCCGGCTGTTCATGTTCCGCGTCCCGAAACAGAAACTATGGTGGAATGGGTTTTACGGGATTTTCGAGGCAGGGCAAAAAAGGAGGAACTTTCCCTTTTGGATATTGGCACCGGTTCCGGAGTATTGCCGATTAGTCTGAATAAAGAAATGCCGGAGGTGGAGGTGATGGCGATGGATATTTCAGAAGAAGCCTTATCCATTGCCCGTGAAAACGCATCGCGGTTGAAGGCTTCTGTGAAATTCTTGAAAGCTGATTTGTTTGCGCTTGATGATCTTCCCCGAAAATTTGATATTATCGTGTCCAATCCGCCTTACATTCTAAAAGAAGCTCAAAAGGACGTACAGCGCAAAATTTTGAAATACGAGCCGCCAATTGCGTTGTATGTCGAAGACAGTGACCCGATGATTTTTAATCGGAAAATAGCACAACTTGCCCAACGCAGTCTCAAACCGAAAGGCGCGGTTTATTTGGAAATAAATCAATATTTAAAACCCCAAACAGAAAAACTTTTTCACGAATTGGGTTTTAAATCTACCTGTAGAAGAGATGTTTTTGGAAATCCGAGAACGATAAAAGCCCTAAAATCCGAGGATTAATCAAGGGTTTATTTCATAATGTATTGGTTTGAAACTGCCATTATTGCTATCTTCGGCAGAGCAAGCTGTCAGGGCAACAATCAAATCCATTTTGGCTTCAAACACCACGTAGTCTCCGGCTGTGGTTGTGGGAGGATTTACGCTAAGTTTTCCGTTTTCTTGAAACTGCACGTTCATAAATATATTGAAAGCTGTGGGAATATCGTCGCGTGAAATGCCATACTTTTTCAGGTTTATATGCAAATTATCCAAACAACTCGGATGAGGTTCGTGGTTATCATACATGATTTGAAAGGTTTCCGGGCTACAAGGAGCCAACAAAAAATCGTTTCGCCCGTTGGTGTCCTCAAGGATTTCCATCATTTTTCGGGAACGATTACTCCATAAAAAATTGCCTTTACTGATGAGGATGCTTTCTTCAAAATCCAGAGTTTTTCCTGAAGATAGTTTTTCGCGTGGATCGTCTAAGTTAAACAACACCATATCGCTTACTTGCTGTCCCAAAGGATCAATGACTTTTAGACGTGCTGATTTTTTTAAAACAAAAGCCTTTCCCGATTGTTTGGGTATGATTTCTTCCATATAGATTTTTTTATTTTTTTCAACATTATTGATGAAAAGGGCATTTCCACTCTTTTCCCACTTTTCGACCGCTGTATTGTTTGGCTTCACTCTCTTCTCCAAAATCTTTCAACATGGGATTTATGCTGCCCTGCAATTCCAAATCGCGTTTTCTAATCCTGTCGCGTACTTTATGATAAACTCCCATTTCTCGGAGTTTTTCAAATTGTTCGTGCAAGTTAAAGACCAAAGCCGGCAAAGGACTTTGTCGTGCTTTTCGAGAACTGTGGGGATGCATGCCGACTATATAAAATGCTTTTCCCAGTAAACTGAAACTAAATTCATCGTCCTCCGGATTGTCACTCACCGATTTATCCCAGGGAATATCGTCGAGTTGGTGTAAATATCGAAGATGAAACCATAAAGCATTTTCAAACTCTTTTTCGGTAAATTCTTTTTCCTCGTTAAAAACAGCAATAAAAGAAAAGAAATTTTTGCTTTGAAAATCGTAAGAAGAAAGATAGACACTCAAATCCTTTAAAAGTTGCCGGGCGGTATTTCTTGTGCCTAACTCATCATACACATGAAAATTTATATTTTCCATCGTGCAAACACTCTGAGCCATGATGCAGGGATGATTATTTTCTAAAATAAATTTTCTAAACTGATCTATAATTGGTTGATTCGTGGCAAGGTGATTATGTTCTTTCCCATCCGTCATGATTTCTTTTGTATGATACATATTTATATATATTTATAGATACTCGATGTTTTACATCCTCCCGAGGGTTTTCATAAAAAAAGCGATTATTAAAACTTTTCATAACCAAATTTTTGACCGCCCACGGAAATATCCACCATTGCTCCCGCTTTGGGTAAGGTGACGACGGCCACTCCCTCATTAAACTGGATAGATTTGGCGGCACCTTCTTTCACGATCACCGCAGAGGCATTTCCGGAAAGTTTAAAATCACCACTTTTAAAATCTTCCAATGCGGCGTGGGTTTGGAAAATCAAGGCTTCACTAAAAGCTTTTCCACCGATTTGCAATCCCACATCCAGTTGTTTTAAATCCGCCATTCCGATGACTTCCCCATTTTTATAAACCACTCCGTTTCCGGAGGCGCCACCCACAATGTAGGCACCTTTCCCTACGTTAGGAAAAATAGCATAACCCGCAGCTTTATTAAAAAGCTCCTCCATGTCTGAATCCTCGGCAATAAAAGCCGCTTTTGCTTTTTCAGCGTCGCGGATTAACTCTTGTTGATCCGATGTTTGGCCGTTCAATACAAGGGAGAAAAAAAATAGCCACAAACCAAAACTTAATGTCCTTTTCATATTCTTTCTTTTTTTAAAAAAAACAAATGGAAAATTAGAAAAATAGCCTCAAGAGCCCTGTTAAACAAGTGTTATTTCACTTTTGATAAAGAGAATTTTATAATTTTATATGACCTCCCGGGATGTAGGTCAACACTTTTTTTGAGGGATTGAATACTTGTTTAAGACAAA
>CAYPGZ010000130.1:0-2786 GCA_964410335.1 uncultured Flavobacteriaceae bacterium
AAGGCGATGATTATAAATAAACCAAAAACAAGGTATTCCATGAATTGAAATTTAGTTTGCAAGGAGTTGGAGGCAACCGGGGAAACTCGCAATAGATTAGTGTCCCCACAAAATTACACAGAAAACATGGACTTTGCTTTAAGTTTATTTTTAAAAGCAGTTTTTACTTTCTTAAAATTTTTTCCATGTCCTTTCCCTTGGCCAGTTCGTCGATTAATTTATCCAGATATCGGATTTCCCGAACCAATTTGTCATCGATTTCCTCAACGCGATAACCACAAATCATGCCTGTTATTTTTGAGGCATTTGGGTTTATTTCAGGCGCTTGTCCAAAAAAATCCTCAAAATTGGTTTTGTTGTCGAGGTGTTCTTGCAAGCTTTTTTGATCATATCCTGTCAACCAAAAAATAATCTCATCCACTTCCTCTTTGGTGCGTCCTTTCTTTTCTGCTTTGGTGAGATAGTGTGGATACACACTGGCAAAAGACATTTTGAACACTCTTTCCTTGTTTTTCATATGAAATTGAAATGTTTATTTATGGTACTTTTCTTTTATACTCACTTGCAAATTTAAAACATCCCTGCTAGTTGTTCCCTGCTCATCTGCTCAACAAAATCGTATCTTTGCCGAAAATAAGAAAATGCCAAAGAAAGTTGTTCCCTATAAAGATTCCGATCAAGGGAAAAAAAAGCAGGTGCAACAGATGTTCGATTCCATTTCGGGGAGTTATGACGGCTTAAACCGAGTAATTTCCTTTGGAATCGATGTGAAGTGGCGCAAAAAAGTGGTGAAAGCCATTTTGGATTCCGGAGCTAATGAAATTTTAGATATTGCCACGGGCACCGGAGATTTGGCCATCAGCATTGCCGAAAAATCCAAGGCCGATAAAATAATAGGCATTGATATTTCGGAAGGCATGCTTGCGGTGGGAAAGAAAAAAATTGCTGAAAAAAATCTGGACGACCGGGTGGAGTTGATGCTCGCCGATTCCGAAGATTTGCCTTTTGAAGATGATATTTTTGGTGCGGCAAGCGTTGCTTTTGGGGTTCGAAACTTTGAGAACCTGGAAAAGGGCTTGGCCGAAATACACCGGATATTAAAACCCGGAGGCCTTTTTGTGGTCTTGGAAACTTCAGTACCCACAAGGACGCCTTTTAAACAAGGATATAATTTCTATTGCAATCGGATTCTTCCGTTTATCGGCAAAACTTTTTCTAAGGACAAAAATGCCTACGCATATCTGAGTAAAAGTGCTTCCCTTTTTCCTCATGGCGAAAATTTCAACAATATTTTACGTAAAATCGGGTTTACAAATGTGAAGCACAAACCACAAACTTTTGGGGCTGCAACGATTTACACGGCTGAAAAAAAAGCATAGGACTTTTTTAGATATGAGAAACCCGCTTTTCGTTATACTTTTCCTTTTCACTTTCTGTTTCCACAGTCTTTCCGCGCAGGGAATTTTTCAAAATATTTTTGGAAAAGAAAAAATCAGGAATCTCGAGAATTTTGACAAGCAACGCTGGTCCTATGGATATTATCTCGGATTTAACAGCTATGATTTTAAGTTTGACTATTTGGATTTAGACGGGGCTCCCAACGACGTGCTGGTGCAAAGAAATATTGGTTTTAATGTGGGCCTAATTGGGAATTTACGCCTAAATGATTATTTTGATTTGCGGCTCGAACCCGGAGTTATGTTTACCACTCGAAACCTTACCTTCCCTGAGTTTGCCAAACAATCAGATGCTTTTCGGGAGGTGAAATCCACCTATGTGCATGTGCCTTTATTGATGAAAGTTTCCACCAAACGGCTCAATAATTTCAAACCTTTTATCATTGGAGGCGTTTCTGCTTCTTGGAACCTTTCCAGTAACCAAGATAACCCCGATGATAATAGTCGGGGTCAATTTCGGATGAAAGACAATACCTATTACTGGGAAATCGGGTTTGGAATTGATTTTTATTTATATTATTTCAAATTCACTCCCTCAATCCGCGGGGTATTTGCCATAAGCGATGAATTGGTACGCGACAACAATCCCAACAGCCCCTATACGAGTAATATCGGCGCGATGTATTCGCGAGGGATTTTTATCAATTTCACCTTTCAATAATAAAAAATTATCCCCCGATTTAATCGATAAAACTTGCTCAGAAATTACTGTTTGTCCAGCGTCATTTCAAAAAATTGAAACCACTCTTCCCCGCGTTTGATTTTTCCTACTTCATGCCATTGTCCTTTCTCATTTAAAGAAATGATGTATTTTATATTTTCGTTCGGATACCAATGGAGTTTATTATCAATGAGTTCTGCTTTGAAATTTCCTCCCATTCCATTGGCCAGCCGAGAATTGAAATTGTAATGTCCTTTTGTTTTATCATAGGTAATCACCGCCAAGGCATTATGAATTATTTTCTCTCCTTCTTTTCCCAATCCTTCGACGAGAAGAGCGGTGCCGTCTAGTTTAAAACTGATTTTTTCCGTCTGGGTGAAAGGATGTTTTTTGCCGTCTTGTCGCATCATCCAGCCTTCTCCTTTCCAGTTTCCTTCAATAAATGCGAGTTTGCTCATTGCTTCCTGACTCTCTTTGTCGGTTTCATAACTTTGAGAAAATGCAGTGCCGGAAAACAGCACAATTCCTAAGATAATAAGTAATATATTTTTCATAATCAAGGTTTTTTAAGGATTTTGAAGAGGTAAATATAAAATAATATTTTCTTTTTTAAGAAGCATCTCGTCTAAATGGCCCATTTTTTCTTTGTCTTTAGTGATAAGATGCAA
>CAYPGZ010000131.1:0-2742 GCA_964410335.1 uncultured Flavobacteriaceae bacterium
TTGTTTAAACTCAATGAAGCCCGCAATCATATAACAAGTTTTAAGCAAGCCGGGGAAGATCCCCACAGCCGTTTTAACGACCTGCATCTCCGCGATTTATATCTCGGCAAAGACGGGAAAGTTTGGTTGGTACACGAATTTGGACTCACCTGTTATGATCCGGACACGGAAGCATTTAGCTTTTTCAGCGATAAAAAATGGGGGCAAGGTATCGAGCCGCTGTGTCTTGTTCAATCCGATGAAAACACCTTTTGGGTAGGCACGCAGTTCAACGGGTTGTTGAAACTGGTTAGGAAAAACGGCACCTTAAGCTTAGCCGATCGCATTTCCCGCAATAAGGGTCTTCCCAGCGAACTGATTGTAAGTATAGATATCGACAGCAAAGGCCGGCTTTGGTTGGGAACGGCCAAAGGAGTGGTTCGATATCACCCTATCAATGGACAAATACATCTCTATAACCAAGAAGAAGGAATTCCCGATTCCTATTTGCACGGGGAGGTGAAATGCCTGAACAACAGGTTGTATGTTTCCAATCTTCGGGGGTATTGTACCTTAGATTTGGAAGAGTATTCCGATCCGCGCCCCCCGCGCTTAATTTTGAAAGAGATCAAGGTTTTTGGGGAAACCCTGATTACCGACACCGTGCCCAATTTCAAAAGCGGCATTCAATTGGATTACGATCAGGATTTTTTCACCATTGAATATGCCGGGATTGTTTTTTCGGAACCCGAACTAGTGGAATATGCCTATAAACTAGAAGGATATGACGACCAATGGGTTCATAAACCCGAAACCGGTAATCTTGCGGTATATACGGGAGTAAAACCCGGGGAATATGTGTTTAAGGTAAATGCTGCCAATGCCTATGGAGTATGGGGGCAGCCCAAGCGTATAAAAATCACCATCAGCCCTCCTTTTTGGCAAACCTGGTGGTTTTATCTGTTGACCGGTTTAAGCATTGTTGGAATCTTGATTTATCTATCCCATTTACGGACAAAGCGGGTTCGTCAAGAAGAACGGATCAAATCCGATTTTGAGAAACAATTGGCCACGATGGAACTCACCGCCCTTCGTGCGCAGATGAACCCCCATTTTATCTTCAACTGTTTAAACTCCATCAAGCACCTGATAGTAACGGGAAACACCGAGGAAGCCACGGTTTATTTGATGAATTTTGCCAATCTCATTCGTTTGGTATTGGATCATTCCGCCAAAGAGCGGATATCCCTTTCCGAGGAATTGAAAATGACCGAACTATATGTAAAAATGGAAAAGCTTCGTTTTGACGATCGTTTTTCTTTTTCCCTGGAAACCGACCCGGAACTCGATTTGGATTTGGTGGAACTGCCCCCTCTTATTTTACAGCCTTTTGTGGAAAACGCGATATGGCACGGACTGATGCATAAAGAAGGAAAAGCCAAGCTGTCCATCAAAGTGGAAGAAGACGATGGGATGTTGCTTTGTATTATCGACGACAATGGTATCGGGAGAGAGAAGGCCGGGGAATTGAAGAGCAAATCGGTTACCCGCAAAAAACCCTATGGATTGAAGCTTGCAGGAAACCGGTTACAGATATACAACAAGTTGAAAGAATCCAAAGTAAAAATCGATTTAAAAATAATCGATAAATTTGATGTGGATAATAAGCCGGAAGGCACAACAATATTATTAAAAATCCCCCTATGGAAACTATACGGCGCCCCATAAGGAGCATCATTGTGGACGACGAAAAGCGTTGCGTAGATATGTTGCGTCTTGATTTGGAGAAATATTGCCCCGAAGTGGAAATCCTTGCGGGTTTCACTTCGCCTAAAGAGGCTTTATTAGAAATTAAAAAAACCAAGCCCGATTTGCTTTTTCTGGATGTAGAAATGCCTTGGATAAACGGTTTTGAGTTATTAGAGCTTTTGGGGGAACCTTTTTTTGAAGTAATTTTCACCACCGCTTATGATCGTTTTGCGGTAAAAGCATTTCAATTTAGTGCCATCGATTATCTACTGAAACCGGTAAATCCTGAAGATTTAAAGAAAGCCGTGAATAAGATGCGTGAAAAAGCCGATCGGCCGCTTACCCAAGCCCATGTGGATTATTTGATTAAGAACATTCATGCCCAGGAAAGCCGTTATGAGCGACTAGTATTGCCCAGCAGCAACGGGTACGAATTTGTGCCCCTTAGCGAGATTGTTTTTATTCAGGCCGACGGGAATTATACTACTGTCACCCTGCAAAGCGGGAAACAACTACTCGTTTCCCGCAGTTTAAAAGACCTTCATTCCATGATAGAAGACGATTCCTCTTTTTTTCGAATTCATCAATCTTATCTCATCAATCTCGTGCATGTGCAACATTACAGCCGCAGTGACGGCGGGTATGTGACCATGAGCAACGGCAAGCAACTCAGTGTGGCCAGAGCCAAGAAAGAAGCTTTTTTGAACCGGATTAAGCATGGGATAAACTAAGGGAACAGCTGCCGTCTGTGATTTAGTAATGATTGATAATAGTTCAGGAAGCGATATATAATGCCCGGAAACCCGCTCCCGGCTACCTCTTTTTATTTTTCCGGCAATACACATTCGAAGCTACCTAATTTCCTTTATTCTATTCCGAATACTCATTTTGGGTTTTTCATGGAAAGTGTTCCCCATAGTTTTGGTGGATGATTCGACGCCGATTTGGCTAGAATAAGATGAAAAAATCAAGTAAAACCACAAAAACTCCAAACCATTGAAAAACCGGGCAGTA
>CAYPGZ010000132.1:0-2693 GCA_964410335.1 uncultured Flavobacteriaceae bacterium
TTCCTTGCAGTTAGCAGTATCTAGGATTTAATTTTTTTGAGTAGGTATTCTTAACTCCTTGGGTCGTTTCACTTTTTGATCCGTAATGGCGATTTCTAAAACCTCACTCATGTCGTTCACATAATGAAATTTCAAGCCTTTCAGGTATTCTTCTTTGATTTCATCAATATCTCTTTTGTTTTCCACAGAGAGGATAATTTCTTTGATATGCGCCCGTTTTGCGGCAAGGATTTTTTCCTTGATTCCCCCCACGGGAAGTACTTTTCCCCGTAAGGTGATTTCTCCTGTCATGGCAAGATTCTTTTTGACTTTTCGCTGGGTAAACAGAGAAACCAAAGAAGTGAGCATCGTAATTCCGGCACTCGGCCCGTCTTTTGGCGTGGCTCCCTCCGGCACATGGATATGTACATTGTAATGATTAAAAACCTCCGGATCTATTTTTAGCAAATCCGCATTTGATTTTATATATTCCATAGCGATAGTCGCCGATTCTTTCATTACTTTCCCCAAGTTTCCGGTAATGCTCAGGTTTCCTTTTCCACGGGAAAGAATAGATTCAATAAAAAGAATATCCCCACCAACTTGTGTCCACGCCAATCCGGTAACTACTCCTGCCACATCGTTATTTTCATATTTACCCCGTTCGAGTCTCGGAGCACCAAGAACTTCTTCGATAACTTTATTGGAAATTTTCACATCATATTCTTCCTCCATGGCGATATTCTTGGCTGCATATCGCACCATTTTGGCAATTTGTTTCTCCAATCCCCGAACTCCGGATTCACGGGTGTACCCCTCCACGATTTTCTCCATTTGGGGTTTGCCTATTTTAAGGTTCTCAGGCTTAATCCCATGTTCTTTCAACTGCTTGGGCAACAGGTGTTTTTGCCCGATTGCCACTTTCTCTTCAATGGTATAACCATTCACATGGATGATTTCCATTCGGTCGCGCAAAGCGGGATGAATCGTACTCAAACTGTTTGAAGTAGCGATAAACATTACTTTTGATAAGTCAAAACCTACTTCGAGGAAATTGTCATGAAAATCATTATTCTGTTCAGGGTCCAGCACTTCCAACAAAGCCGATGAGGGATCGCCCATCTGACTATTGGTCAATTTATCGATTTCATCCAACACAAAAACCGGATTGCTGGTACCTGCTTTTTTTAGGTTTTGAATCACCCGACCGGGCATGGCACCGATATAGGTTTTTCGATGACCTCGAATTTCAGCTTCATCGCGCAAACCGCCAAGAGACATCCGCACATATTTTCTTCCCAAGGCTTCCGCAATGGATTTTCCCAAAGAAGTTTTTCCTACTCCCGGAGGGCCGTAAAGACAGAGAATGGGAGACTTCATGTCATTTCTCAGCTTGAGAACCGCCAAGTATTCTATAATTCTTCGCTTCACTTCATCCAAGCCGTAATGATCGCGATCCAAAATCTTTTTGGCGCGTTTTAAGTTGAATTTGTCTTTACTGTATTCATTCCAGGGTAAATCCAAAAACAAATCCAGATAGTTTCGCTGGATGGAATATTCCGCAACCTGTGGATTCATCCGTTGCATTTTGGAGAGTTCCTTTTGGAAATGTTCCTCCACTTCCTTGCTCCATTTCTTTTTTTTGGCTCGGGTTCGCATGTCCTCCAATTCATCCTCATGAGAAACACCACCTAATTCCTCCTGGATGGTTTTCATTTGCTGATGCAGGAAATACTCGCGTTGTTGTTGGTTTAAATCCGTTTGTACCTTGGATTGAATATCGTTACGAAGTTCCAGTTTCTGGAATTCCATATTCATATATTTCAGCGTAGCCAAGGCTCTTTCTTTCAAATCATTAATTTCGAGCAGAGCTTGCTTCTCCTCGACCGTAAGATTCATATTGGCCGAGATAAAATTGATAAGAAAAGAAGGACTATCGATATTTTTTATGGCAAAAGAAGCTTCCGAAGGAATGTTTGGGCTATCCTTAATAATCTTTAAGGAAAGATCTTTGATAGACTCAATAATAGTGAGGAATTCTGTATTTTCTTTTGCCGGCCTTGCTTCCGGTACCTCTTGCACTTTTGCTTTGATATAAGGTTCTTCCGAAACCAATTCGCTTATTTTAAAGCGCTTTTTTCCTTGGATAATAACCGTAGTGTTTCCATCAGGCATTTTTAATACGCGAAGGATACGAGCCACTACTCCAATTTTATTTAAATCTTTAAAGCTTGGATTTTCAGTTTCTCCATCTTTTTGAGAAACCACACCGATTGTTTTTTTTCCATTATTGGCATCATTAATAAGCCTGATAGATTTATCTCTTCCTGCCGTAATAGGAATAACAACTCCCGGAAACAAAACCGTATTGCGCAAGGGTAATATAGGTAAGTTGTCCGGCAAGCCTTCTTGATTGATTTCTTCTTCGTCTTCCGGAGTCATCAACGGAATTAATTCGGCATCTTCATCGAGATTTTCCAATGACAAACTGTCAATATGTAATAGTTTGGAGTTTTTCATAAATATTTTTTGGTCAATCTGTCATAAAACCCGATTGACAAGTGGATAAATAGCTTTTGAATACGGAAAAATAAAGTAATTTTTATCGACGTATAATTATTTCAATTCTTATGCCAAAAAAAGACTAATAAGCGGGATAAAAAAAACCCCTCCCGGATTGGGAAGGGTTTAAAAAAAGGCAGCGGCATACTCTC
>CAYPGZ010000133.1:0-2573 GCA_964410335.1 uncultured Flavobacteriaceae bacterium
GCGCTGAAGCTTTGCTTTTTGCCATTTTGTCCAAAGCAAACCAGCAGCCTTTTCCAAAAACAATCACATGGGTATATTCCGCTAAAGCTGTCACAATCTGATCTATATATTTCCAGGAAAATTCATGATAATCGGCTGGAGAAAGCATTCCTCCCCAAGAATCGAAAACCTGCACAACATCCACCCCGGCTTTGACCTTAGCTTTCAGATAGGCAATCGTGGTGTCGGTGATTTTTTGGAGCAGTTTGTGCGCGGCAAGCGGATTCGTAAAACAAAATTCCTTGGCTTTGTCAAAGGTTTTGGAACCTTGGCCTTGCACGCAATAGCAAAAAACGGTCCACGGCGAACCGGCAAAACCGATGAGCGGAACTTCATCGTTCAATTCCTGCTTGGTCATTTTGATGGCGTCCATCACATAGCCCAAACTTTCATCGACATCGGGAATGATGGTGTTGTCCACATCCTTTTCACTGCGGATGGGGTTTTCCAGCCATGGCCCGACATTGGCTTTCATTTCAAAAGGAATGTTCATGGCTTGGGGCACAACCAAAATATCACTAAACAAAATTGCTGCGTCCACACCAACTTGATTCACCGGCATTACGGTGATTTCGGTGGCCAATTCCGGGGTTTGACATCGGGTAAAGAAATCATATTTTTCCCGAAGTTTCATAAAATCAGGCAAATAACGCCCGGCTTGACGCATCATCCATACCGGTGGACGTTCGACAGATTCACCACGAAGAGCTTTTAGAAGCAAGTCATTCTTAATTCCTGCGAAGGCAGGAATCTTTTGATTTTTTTCAGTATGTTTCATTGAATTCATATTTTCTCGCTAAGGCACAACAAGTGTTTTTCCAATAAGACCTACAAGGTTCCCAAAACCTTGCAGGTCGGAGATTTTATCTTTTGTTTAGAACTTTTTACGGCACCAAAATTTTTGTCACATGGGTTTCTTCATCAACTTCGGATTCTATCCCCTCAATCTTCAATTCTTCCAATTTTGTAGGGTCGTTGCATTCCCCATCTATTTTTACCAGACTAAATGCAATGTCAAATTCAACCTCACTTCCAATTTGTACGGTATAGACATCGGTTTTGGTCTCCCAGCCCAACATAACATTTATCCAATATAAAGTGTCGGCTTCGGTGACACTAAAATCCACACTTCCCCCAGCCAGGTCGTGAATGGATATTTGATTTTTATCATAGGTTCCATTAAGGAACAAATTTTCACCGGTTTCTTTATCCAAGACTTCAAAAGAAAAACCAACAGGTCCTGTTTCTGCAATAGGGCAATCTTTTTCACAACTTGAAAAAATCAAAATGACAAAGCAAAGTTTAAGTAGGTTTTTCATGATTTGGGTTTTTTAGGTTCCTTTTTATTTTTCAGCTTAGACCTATAGGGTTTTGGAAACCTTATTGATCAGGGATTCTATTGTTGGTTCCTCAGCAACTATAATTCTATCCGTGTGTGTTTTTGCTTCTTTTGCTGTGGTTCTCCCAATGCAGAAGGCAACACTATTTCTCAAGTCGTTTTCCAAACAAAAACCCTCCACCCCACTCGGACTGAAAAACAAAATCCCATCAAATTTTCCCTCGATCTTTTTCGGGTTCAATTCGGTTTTATAAACCTGAATTTCCTCAAAAACGATATTATTTTCTTTTAAAATATCGGGCAATTCATCCCGGCGTCGGTTTCCACAAAAAAAAGTGTATTTCCGGTCGGGATATTTTTCTGTGATGATGTTTGCCAAATCCTTTCCATAATCCGCGGATGCGATAACGTCAAACCCATTTTGCTCCAATAATGCCTTCGTTTTCCTGCCCACACAGAAACAACTCTGAACTCTGAACTCTGAACTCTGAACTCTTTCTACGGTATTCTTGCTCGTGAAGATGGCATTTTCAACTTTATCCGGTATTTTGAAATCAAGTGGTTCAATGGAAATGGCGTCGTATTCCATCAATTTGAAGCCGGCATCTATCAGCGGTTTTTTTTGTTCGGGAGTCAATATTTTGGTGGAGAGGATTGATTTCATGTCCCGCAGGTTTCGCAAATTTTCGCAGATTGTTTTTTTGTGCGTTAGACCTACAAGGTTGCCTGTGGCGAAACCTTGCAGGTCAATTTTCGAGGCCTTTTTTAATTTTCCCCATCAACTCTTTTCCTCCCCTTCCCAAAATGGAATTTGCCGCTTTTTCCCCGGCATTTTCATATTCGGAAATTGGGAACGAAATTTCTTCGATAAATTTTTCTTTCCCATCCAAACTGAATAATCCGCCTGTAAAATTCACGGTTTCATTTTCAATTTTCGCCAAAGCTCCAATAGGTGCACTACAACCGCCCTCCAATATTCGTAAGAATTGACGTTCAATATGCGTACGGATTTCAGATCCACGATGGTTCAAGCTCGAAAGTATCTCTCTAAAATCTTCATCTTCCTCCTTTGCTACGACCAACATCGCGCCCTGTGCAGGGGCCGGCAACATCCAGTCCAAATCCAACACCTGCAGGCTATCTTTTTCGATATGATTGGGTTTTAAAGCAATGCGTTCTAAACCTGCTGCGGCAA
>CAYPGZ010000134.1:0-2526 GCA_964410335.1 uncultured Flavobacteriaceae bacterium
GTTAGGTGTTTTATTTATAAATCCATTTGCAGAAGAACATCAACAATCCTTTCAGCTGCCCGGCCATCCCATTTTTCGGGAATTTGACCACTTTTCCATTTGCCCGCCTGAATCTGTTGCATGTAGTTTTGGATTAATTCAGGTTTTCGCCCGGCCAGTACATTGGTGCCCAGTGCTATGGTTTCAGGTCGTTCGGTATTTTCCCTTAAGGTAATGCAGGGAATGTTCAAAACGCTCGCTTCCTCTGTGATGCCGCCTGAATCTGTTAAAACCCCCAACGCATTTTGTATTAAATAATTAAACTCCAGATATCCCAAAGGAGCGGTAAGCAGTAGATTGTCAGGAAGTTTATCCACCCTCAAATTCTTTTGGGTTCTGGGATGTAGGGGAAAAATCACAGGTGCATCCCCCGCTTGTTCACCAATGAATTGAAGGAGTTGTGATAATTCCTTAGCTTCGTCCACATTCGAAGGCCGGTGTAGGGTTAACATCCAATAACTACCTTTTTTCAATTTATTTTCTTGATATAAACGGGGAGGCGTGAATTGGGGTTGAAATTTCAGTAATGTATCGATCATAACATTCCCCACAAAATGAATCTGTTCCGCTTTCTTGCCCTGTTTCATTAGCAATTCGCCTGCTTCTGGGGTGGTCGTAAAAAAAATATCGGCAATACTGTCGGTCACCATACGGTTGATTTCTTCGGGCATGCGCATATCAAAAGACCGAATGCCTGCCTCTACATGTGCCACCTTAGTTTGAAGCTTTTTGGCGGTAATCGTACATGCCATGGTAGAAGTAACATCACCCACTACCACCACCAAGTCGGTGGGGTGTTGCAGTAAATCTTTTTCAAAAGCGACCATGATTTGGGCGGTTTGTTCCGCCTGGCTTCCTCCACCACAATTTAAATTGATATCGGGTGCGGGAATCTCCAGCTCTTTAAAGAATTGACCACTCATGGCATCATCATAATGTTGCCCTGTATGCACCAAGCGAAAATGTATGTTTTCACCCATGGCTTGTTTTAACTTGGTTTGTGCAACCAAAGGGGCTATTTTAATAAAATTGGGACGGGCACCCGCCACGAGGGTAATTTTCATAGGTTGGCAATACTTTGTAATAAGTTAGTTATGCTATTCACATTTTTTTCTATGGACCAGCATTGGTTAATTTTTTTTCTGTTTTCCAGGATTTGTTCGTCTTGCAACTGCGATTGCAGAAGCTGTGGCTGGGCGATTAAATCTTCTATGCTATAAACATAAAAGCCCATCGTTTTAAAAAAGTCATAGTTAAAGCTGTTTTTATATAAAAACACATTCAACCCCAAATAGAGCGCGGTGATAATCGTACCAACCGCCTGTTGCCGATTGCTGCCTATGATGAGGTTCCTGCACTTCAACAATTCTTTGTCAAAGTCTTTGGTAGATATAAAATCGTTGAGAATCATGGCCCTGTCCCCAAATTTTTCCTTGGCGACCTTAGAAATATGTTTTTTATAAGAAGTATCGCCGTAATTCAGCGGTAAAATAATTTCAGCCTCCTGCAGCACATGAGATAAGTCTTCAAAAATATCAAGATGATTATTGGTGGGGGTAGCACTGTTGCCTATCATCACCACATCGCCATATCGCCTGAGTGGTGTATAATAAGCAATAATGTCCTGGTCGATATACCCATAATTCCACTCCAGAAATTGGGGTTTAAAGTTGGGATAGGTCTTTTTTATAGATTGAAACTCAGCGGAATAAATGGGGGCGAAATAGCTGATTTGATTCACCGCTTGTAATTTAGGAGAACGTTTTATTTTCTTGAGTTTCTTGACGAAAGAGGTGAGTTTATTTCCCAGGAAGATGTGATGAACCCATTTCCTGGTGTGGGGTAATAATAAGTTGAAATCAGGGCAGGTGTCTAATAACCAATAATAATCTCCACCCCAGCCTATCCATAGTATGGGAGTTGTAATTTTCTTTGATCTTAAAACCGGGTAGACTTCCAGGTTGAGAAAGTGAATACAAATTAAATCATAGGAATTAATCTGATCATGGTAGTAAGAGGAATTCAGGTTTTTAAGGGCTAAATTTTCATGGGCAAAAGATACGTTTTGGATGGTATGGTTTGTACCGGGAATAATCCAATAGGTATTTTCTACCGCAGGCACCTGATCAAAAATTCGTTTTCCCAATGAAATATATTTGTCGTCATTAGAAATATGTAAAATTCTTCTCAAAATAAGTTAAGTTTCAATTTCAAATATAAACAAATTCCTTTAACTGGCATGCTATAACGTCATTGCGATGAATGAAGCGCAGCGGAGTGAAGAAGCAATCTTTTTGGCGGTATGCTACGTGTTTAAACAGATTGCCGCGTCAGGTTTTTGCAAAACCTTCCTCGCAATGACGTTTTTCTTCCTAACGTCATTGCGATGAACGAAGCGCAGCGCAATGAAGAAGCAATCTTTTTGGCGGTATGCTCCGCAGTTGAACAGATTGCCGCGTCAGTCCTTTGGACTTCCTCGCAATGACG
>CAYPGZ010000135.1:0-2477 GCA_964410335.1 uncultured Flavobacteriaceae bacterium
AATTATATTTTTGATGTTTCGGAGGAATATCCATTCGGGCATGTAATCGTGGATTATGAATTAACTGAAGAAGAGTTCGTCAATTGATGAGAAAAATAAATTTTAAAATTCTAATCCCGGCAGTATTTATACTGCTGGGATGTTTTTCATGCCAAACCGCCCTAAAATTATTTTTAAGGATTAAAGAGCCAAAACAGTTCGTTGGCAATGAAGAAAGAGAGGAATATTATGAGCCTTTCATGGAAAAAACACCTAAGTATTATTCTTCCTTAAAAATTTATACGATTTCAGATACTACAGCTTTAATGGCTTTTATGAGAAAACATACGAGTTATCCTATGGTTATAATTCAAAATACAGAAACAGATTCCATATACAAATTAGGATGTTTTGAGGATATGAAATGGGATGTAGAAAATATCAACAAAGAAGAATTGGACTATTTAATTCCCGGCAAACAAAATCAATATAATGATATAAGGGAATTGCTGAAAAACCATGCCATTATTTGGCATGAATCCTACGACAGTACGGTAACGCATACTAACAAATGGGATGTATATATGGTTTCCGCTACTTTTTTTGGAAAAAAATTAAGACGGATGTCGTTGCCTGTCACGGAAATTAAAAACATTGACAATTTCAATATTATAGATTTGAGTGTTAATGAATAAAGGGGGGAGGAACTCGTTTAAACTTTCCCTGATCGGCTAAAAAAATAATATTCCTCATGTAGGTTTTGTGTTTTCCCTCCCCCATCATCAAACTTATGTGGCACAAAAAAAAACTTTATTTGAAACTATCCCAACCTAAAGCCGGGATTACCGTTATAATTGAAAATTAAGGTTAGTTCACGGCGAACCGGAGCATGGTATGAAAAAATTTTCTCTTCTTCTCTTCTTTCTCTATTCCTGTTCATTGTTTTCCCAAGAACTCGAATCAGATACCGAGGCTTTGGAGTTGAGGGGCAGGATTATTTTTTCTTCAATGAACCAATCGCCCATAAACATTCTCAACCTAACGCAGGAAACGGGGACGACCAACAACGAAGAAGGGGATTTTGAAATAAAGGTGAGTCTTGGCGATGAACTGCTTTTCTCATCGGTTCAGTATATGCCTTACAAAATAACCATTGATGAGAAAATCCTCGAAACGGAAAAGTTGATCGTCGAGTTGGTCCCATCTGTCACCAAACTGGAACAGGTTCGTATCAGCAATATAGATTTGTCGGGATACCTTCTTGCCGATGTCAATTCCTTTGAAGGGGAAATCGTCTATGACAATCAAACTTTGGGTTTCCCGCCGCCCTCGCCGGCAACTTCGATTGAAAGACGAAGAATGTATGCTGCCACCAGTGGTGTTTTGGGTGGATTAGTGAATTTGATATCCGGCAGGTTGAAGTATTTGAAGAAATTGGAAGAATTTGCCCAATTGAAAGCCCTGGTCGAAAAGGCTTCCCGTTCCATGGACGAGGATTTTTTTGTGAAGGAATGCAAAATCCCGCCGGAGCTTATTATTTCATTCATGTATTTTTGCGCCGAACACGATTATTTCAGAAGCCTTGTATACAAAGACCAAAAACTCGACCTGATCAGGTTTTTTATGCAGAGGGCTGAGGAATACCGGAGAATGAGGGGGTTGGAGAGTTGAATTTTTAGGTTGCCATAATGATGATATTTTCTAAAAAATCAAAGTTTTTGTATTTTCAATTATTCATACCCTATCTTATTGCTGCTTTGATATTAGCGGTACTAGCCGGGATTTTTCATCATCAAATTTGGGGAGATGTTTTTTCAGCAATATCACCCATACTTATGATTATTGCTGTAGTCATCTATTTTAAAAATTGAAATAGATCTTTATTGGCTTTGTTGGCCATATCCAACAACAAAAGCGGGGTCATTCCCGCTTTTGTCATTTAATAAAGATTTTGTGCCTTCGTGTCTTCGCGGCTGTTACCGCTGCATGTTCTTCGCTTCAATACTCAAAGTGGCATGCGGTACGAGCATCAAGCGCTCTTTTTTGATGAGTTTTCCCGTCACACGGCAAACACCATAAGTTTTGTTTTCTATTCGCACCAAGGCATTTTTCAGGTCGCGGATAAACTTTTCCTGGCGGATGGCCAGTTGTGAATTGGCTTCCTTGCTCAACGTCTCGCTACCCTCATCAAAGGCCTTAAAGGTAGGCGAGGTATCGTCGGTTCCATTAGACATGTTGTTTTTATAGGCCGCTTCATACAAATCCAATTGTTCTTGGGCCTTTTCTATTTTGGAGAGGATAAGTTGCCGGAATTCTTCCAATTCGGCATCGCTATACCTTTCCTTAGATTCCTGTGCTAATGCTTTCTCGCTCATGTTAATTATCTTTTTTAATGGACAAACGGGTCTTTACGTCGTCAAAATCAACCTCAACGCCGTTGTCGGTTTCTTCCACAAGTTCGAGGCTTGTAGCTAATGTTTCGTTTTTAATATAGGTGA
>CAYPGZ010000136.1:0-2301 GCA_964410335.1 uncultured Flavobacteriaceae bacterium
TTGGAAAGGATAATCGTCCGATTCATTTTCATATTTCTTTTTCATTGAGACGATTTAAAAAATCAAACTCAAAGGTTATTTACACAAAAACTGGGGGAAGGTTTGTGTTGACCTTTGTGGGAGATATTTTTTATTGAAAACGCTTCCCCCTTAAATTTAGTTATTTCTCAAGGCATGAATGAGTTCTTTTTTATTCATGCCGGAATAATTATCAATTCCCACTTCTTTTGCTTTTTCTTTCAATTCCTTCACGGTGCGGTCTTCATATTCCTTTGCTTTACCGCCTTTTTTTCCTGAATTGGAGGTGTTTGCAATTCGTGCAGCTTTCTGCTTACTATAGCCTTGATCACGCAAAGCTTCATACTTGTCTTCATCTTTAATTCTTGGATCGGGCATAATAATTTGTTTTTTGGTTTTTAGACCATAAAATTAAGGAATGAATCACCTTAATTTTTATAAGGGAATGTTATTTGGGATTGATTTAAGGGATGTAGGCTTCGGTTTAAAAGCTTAATTTTACAGGCAAAAACCTAGCATTGAAAATTGAAGATACATTTCGTCAACAAGGAAAACGCAAACAATTGGTAGAAACCGTTCGCGCAAAAGGAATTACTTCCGAAAAGGTATTGGAAGCTTTGGGAAAAGTGCCACGCCATTTGTTTATGGACAGTGGTTTTGAAGATCATGCATATCAAGATAAAGCCTTTCCCATTGCGGCCGGGCAAACGATTTCACAACCCTACACGGTGGCTTTTCAAACTCAATTATTGGATGTGAAAAAAGGAGATAAAATCTTGGAAATCGGTACGGGAAGCGGATATCAAACCGCCGTCCTTTGCGAGCTTGGTGCAAAAGTCTATGGAATTGAACGCCAGAACGAACTTTATAAAAAGACTAAAAAATTCTTGGATGAAATTGGCTATCGGCCAAAACATCTCGCTTTTGGAGACGGATATAAAGGTTTTCCCGAATATGCGCCTTTTGATGGTATTCTCGTGACCGCTGGCGCTTCGGAGGTTCCCAGGCCTTTGCTGAAACAATTAAAAATTGGCGGAAAATTAGTTATTCCTATTGGAGGACCGGAATTTCAGACTATGACTTTGTTTACCAAAAAAACAGCCAAAGAAATTGAAAAACAAGAACTGGGACAATTTCGTTTTGTGCCTTTGTTGAGAGATAAAAATTGAGAGGAAACATAAAAAAGGCAATCTCCCACTTTACTCTTTCAAAATCTGAGCCGCGTGGTCTTTGGTTTTTACTTTGTCGATAACCTCCTCAATTTTTCCTTCTTCATCAATTATAAAAGTAGTTCTGTTGATCCCATCAAAAGTCCTTCCCATGAACTTTTTGGGTCCCCAAACACCATAAGCATTGATGATATCTTTGCTTTCGTCTGCAATCAGCGGAAATGGAAAAGCATATTTTTCTTTGAATTTCAGTTGTTTTTTTGGGGAATCGGCACTTACTCCCAGAATTTCATAGCCTTTCTTTTGTAGTTGCGACCAATGGTCTCGCAAATTACAGGCTTCGGCTGTACAGCCCGGGGTGTCCGCTTTTGGATAGAAAAACAAAACTAATTTTTTTCCGCGATAATCACTGAGTTCATGGCGCTGTTCATTTTGATCAATTCCCGAAAAATCAGGAGCCATATCGCCGGCTTTCAAGCTTGTCATATTGTGTATTTTTGTAGGTTCTGTCAAAAACCATAAAACTACAAAAAATGACCAAACAGGAGAAAGTGGATTTCGTTATAAATAAGTTAAATGAACTCTACCCCACTGTGCCAATTCCCCTTGATCATAGAGATTCTTATACGTTATTGATTGCAGTTCTGCTTTCAGCACAAAGCACTGACAAACGGGTGAACCTGACCACACCTCTGCTTTTCGCCAAAGCAGACAACCCTTATACTATGAGTAAGCTCAGTGTCGAAGAAATACGAGAGATTATCCGCCCGGTGGGTCTCTCCCCGATGAAAGCAAAGGCCATACACCGTTTATCAGAAATCCTTATCGAAAAACACCAAGGAGAAGTTCCCGCGGATTTTGATGCTTTAGAAGCCTTGCCCGGCGTGGGGCATAAGACGGCAAGTGTGGTTATGTCGCAGGCTTTTCAGGTGCCGGCCTTTCCTGTGGATACGCATATTCACCGGTTGATGTATCGATGGGGTTTGTCCAATGGAAAGAATGTCACTCAAACCGAAAAAGATGCCAAACGATTGTTCCCTAAAGAGATTTGGAACAAATTGCATTTGCAAATCATCTATTATGGTAGGGAATATTCTCCTGCAAGAGGATGGGA
>CAYPGZ010000137.1:0-2200 GCA_964410335.1 uncultured Flavobacteriaceae bacterium
CTGTTTTCTCAAAAATCGGAGCGAGAATCGTTTCCGGATCATCTTTGAAAAAATCTCCTATAGCTTGGAATTCTTCTTTAGAAATCACTTGGTCGGGAGCAATTACGCCATTCAAGATTCCTTTTGCGACATGCCCTTCGATGGTGCTTACCGCTAAGTCTCTTTTTTCGGCTATTTCTTCGATATCCAATCCCTCTCCCAAAAGGGCAAAGGTCGTTTGATAGGTTTCTCCCCGGATAGATTGCTTTCTTTTCCGACCGGTTTTGGTTAAATGTGTTTTGGGATTTTTGGCCAAATAATCTTTTGCCTCGGTCATGGCCTTTTCCCGCATTTGCAAAAGCGGTTTTTTATATCCTTCAGGAAATTGTATTTTTTGATTTTGAATAACACATCGGCACAAAAAATCAGTTTTTTGGATTTGCTCGGCTTTTTTGGTTATCAACTGATCGATTTCTTGCAAAAGGTTTTGATAGGTCTTGGTGCGGGAAAACTGTTGCACTTCTCCCAAATGAATTAATAGTTCCTTTGTGCTGCGGGTTAGAAGTTGTAAAAAATAAGCTTGAGCTTTTTCGATACGCTCCAGCAACTTTTCATTATTTTGTATTTCCAAAAGTTTATGAACTTGCACTTTAAATTTGTTGGAAATAGGTTGCTGCTTCAAAAATTCTGTTTTCAGTTTATCCAAAGCCATACGCATTTCTTCATCTTCAAATTCTGTTTTTTCGGCTGTTTTTTTCTGAGTGTACTCAATTTGGGAAATGATGGAAGAGAAATCAAAAGTGCTTTGCAGAAAATTCTTTAAAAACAAAACCTGCTCGGTCTTTAAGCGTTTTTTTAAACTATCGAATCCCGGTTGATTTTTTGAAAAACGAACCACTTCCCCATCATTGGAAACTACATCTTTCGAAATGGGAGTACGCAAAATCAAACCCTCCAACGACCGAAGACGCGAAAGGGCCACATAAACCTGTCCGGGAGCAAAAGCCTGGCCCACGTCTATAATAGCTTTATCAAAAGTTAAGCCTTGGCTTTTATGCACCGTAATGGCCCAAGCCAGTTTGATGGGAAATTGAGTAAATGTTCCTACGATATTTTCCTCAATCTCTTTGCTTGTTGAATTGATAGTATATTTTTTATTTTCCCAATTATGTTTTCTCAATTCAAAATAATCCTCTCCTTCCATTTTTAGGAAAATTTTATCGTGAGTAAGTTCAATTACTTCGGCAAGTTTGCCATTGTAATAAGCATCCCCTTCAAAATCGTTTTTTACAAACATAACTTTCGCCCCCACGCGCAGTTCTAATTGCTCATTCAACGGATAAAGATTTTCCGGAAAATCACCATTAATTTCCGCTTCATAAAAAAATGATCTGCCCGAAAGCTGATCCAGTTTTTTGCGGTTCAACCCTTGAGCAATATTATTATGGGTGGTGATGGTAATGACATCTTCGTCTTCCGCAATTGCTTGGAAACGGGAATTTAAAATAGTAAGGTCTTCATCCGTGAGGCTATTGTTTCTAATATTGTTGAGTATATTTATAAAATCTTCATCTCTCTGTCGGAAGATTTTATCCAACTCAATATGCACATAAGAACTTTTCTTCCAAGCCCGGGCTTCAAAAAAATGCATGCTGGAATAAGTGTTTTTCAAATATTCCCATTCATACTCCTTGACGATGGGAGGCAGTTGAAAAAGATCCCCAATCATTAGCAACTGTACTCCTCCAAAAGGTCTGTTAAAGTTATTTTTCACCGATTTTAAACGATAATCGATGGCATCCAACAAATCGGCACGCAACATGCTCACTTCGTCTATTACTAATAAATCGATGTTGCGCAAAACTTGTTTGCGTTCGCTATTTAAAGGATTGCGGCGAACTAATTGATGCCGATCAAAAAAATTGCCATCGGGATTAGTGGAAAAACGAGCCCCGTTTAGCAAAAAAGTACCAAATGGGAATAAAAACTGGGAATGTATGGTAACTCCATTTGCGTTCAACGCAGCTACTCCCGTGGGAGCAACAATCAGAAAATTTTTATGAGTAGCCTTTGCCAGTCCTTCCAAGAAGGTAGTCTTTCCCGTTCCGGCTTTTCCGGTGAGAAAAATATTGCTGGAAGTGGAATTCACAAAACTGGCGGCGAGTTCTATTTTATCGGTAGAGATTTCTTCCATGAGATGAAAATTTTTAGGGAAAACAAG
>CAYPGZ010000138.1:0-2139 GCA_964410335.1 uncultured Flavobacteriaceae bacterium
CCCAACAGGAAATCATCAACTTGGGGATGATATAAAAAAGTTGGTAGTAGAATACGGAGGAACTAATGGTTCAAATCCAAATCGCCCTCCTCGCCGGAATGTTTTTCCTCTCCAGCAATCGTCGCAATTCCTAAATGGTACAAAGCTTCATATTTGTTGGTTTGCGTGTCCCAGTAATGCGCTTTTTCGGGTGTGAACTTTATCGCGGTCAGTCGAGGGTCGTCCGGACCTTCGAGCCATGAATCGGCTTCTTCGTCGTAAAGCTCTTTCAACTTGTTTTTTTCGTTTATGATTTCTGACTTACCCGAAACGCTGAGGAATTCCATTTTTGTCGGGTCGCTGTAGAGCAATTCGGTTTTGTTATCGACCTTAATGTTGCGGTTGTGCTCGCTGTCCTCCCGGCTCAGGAACCAGATGTCCCCGTTGGAATCGATTTTTTTGGTAGTCATCGGCACCGCGCTGAAGGGTTCTTTGAAAAGTCCTGTGGCCATCATGCAAATCCTGATGTCCCAAGCCAATTCCTTGAGCTTGCCCATGCCTTCTTTTTTGTTTTCAGGATTCATTTTGCTTGGTTTTATTCGATAAAGTTAAAACGAATCCGGCTGCAATAGTGTTAGAGATTCTTTAAAAATTATATCACAAAGACACAAAGCCGCAAAGTTTTCTATAAACTTCGAGTGGTAAATTTTTATCCGCAATAGGCAAAATAAAGTAATGTGTCGTTCAGGACGTAGTATTGAGGAGCTTAGCAGAACAATACGAAGTGATGAATCTATATGAATGTTTTTTTGAGATTCTTCGTCGGAATGACAAATCGCATATAAGAATCCCCTAATCGATAGAACTTTATTTCTTCGTGTCATGGTGTCTTTGTGGCTAATCTATTTAGCCAACCGAACTCCAGTAAATTGCCATCTTAAATGCGGATGAAAAAAATTGCGATAGGTCTTTCGAGTATGCCCTTCCGAAGTGGCCACGGAACCTCCGCGCAAAACCTTTTGATTTACCATGAATTTCCCGTTATATTCCCCCAGAGCACCTTCAAGCTTTATGAAGTTAGGGTAGGGAAGGTAGGCACTTTCGGTCCATTCCCAGCGTTTTCCCCAATCGAATTTGGATTGCGCAATTTCCCATTCAAATTCCGTGGGCAGACGCAATTTTTTCCATTGAGCAAAAGCTGCGGCTTCATAGTAAGAAACATGTGAGAGCGGCGCTTTTTTATCGAGTTTTTTTAAACCACCGAGAGTGTATTGATGCCAAATTCCATCAATTTTATGCCAATATAAAGG
Source organism: uncultured Flavobacteriaceae bacterium (assembly GCA_964410335.1). Lineage (GTDB taxonomy): Bacteria > Bacteroidota > Bacteroidia > Flavobacteriales > Flavobacteriaceae > DASSWG01. The sequence continues at coordinate 1,290 of CAYPGZ010000138.1, forward strand.
TGCAGAAATTTTATTTGTCTTCAACCATTCCCAAGCTTCAGAATGCCAAAGCAAGACTTCTTTGTAGCCACCGGTTTCCATGAATTCCAAAAATTCTCCGTTGGTGATCAATTTATTGGAAATGGAAAAATCATTAAGGAAAACCTTATGCCGTCCGAGTTCGTTGTCGTAGGCAAATCCTTCGCCTTTATGGCCGATTTCATAAATTCCTTCGGGAATTTTCAACCATTCCCGCTCGAAATTTTCTATGGGATTTTCTTCAAGAGCCTCGTTGTACTTGGGCAAAAGCGGATTGTTTCCCAAAATATATTTGATGTCAGTCAGCAACAATTCCTGATGCTGTTTTTCGTGGTGAATCCCGATTTCGATGATGGAGTTGATTTCAGGGGGAATTTCACCTTGCAGGAAATCCGCCATAGCTTTGGTCACGTATGTCCGGTATTCATATACTTGTTCGACGGTGGGTCGGGAAAGATTTCCCCGGTCGGTGCGGACGACTTTTTCGCCCACGCTTTCGTAATAGCTGTTGAAGACATAGGCAAAATCCTTGTCGAAGATTTTGTAATGGGGAAGGTGTTTTTTCAGGATAAATTCCTCAAAAAACCAAGAGGTATGCCCCAGATGCCATTTTGGCGGCGAGACATCCGTTATGGGTTGCACCACATAATCCTCAATCTGCAAAGGCTCGCAGATGATTTCCGTTTGGGCACGGGTTTCGAGGAACAGTTGGCGCAGATCCATGGGATTTTTTTTGGATGTTTCCAAAGTTAAGAAAACCCAACAGGTTTCAAAAATCTGTTGGGTTTAAATAATTCCTAAAACTCCGCATTTTGTGGCGTCCTCGGGAAAG
>CAYPGZ010000139.1:0-2131 GCA_964410335.1 uncultured Flavobacteriaceae bacterium
AAAAAACTTTCTATTTCGGCAACTTTCCCTAACTTTGTTGTTTAGAAGTATCGCGAAAAAAAGCCAATGGCTGATTTAAAGGAAATAGTTGATTCCCTTGAAGATAAAATTGGAAAGCTATTGCACAAACAAAAACTGTTGGAAGAAAAAAACCGCAGTTTGGAGCAATCGTTGGGCAAGGCCGGGGAACGTTCCTCGGAGTTACAGTCCCGAATAACGGAACTTGAAAACCGAAACCAGAGCCTGAAGGCGGCAAACGCGATACTGGGCAGTAACGAATACAAACGAGAAACAAAGCTCAAAATAAACGGATTGATTAGGAAGATCGATCAATGCATCGTCCAACTTTCTGAATAATGGGGGAAAAGCAAAAAATAAAGATTTCGATTGCAGACCGGGTTTATCCTTTAACCGTTTCTCCGAGTCAGGAAGAAGGCTTACGGAAGGCGGCAAAGAAAATTGAGACGATGATCAAGCAATTTGAGGAGAATTATGCCGTTAGAGACAAACAAGATGTGTTGGCCATGTGTGCCTTGCAATTTGCAGCTCAGACCGAGCAACAAGGGATTAATGAAAATGAGCAGATGAAAGAAGCGCAACAGCGCCTCACTGAGATGGACCGGATGTTGCAGCAACATTTATCTTGAAAATACGTTCTTATAAATAGACAAAAATTTTACTGCCCGTATTGGTTATTTTTTTGATAAACTCAACACGATTTCATTAAAAAGGGTGAGTTTAAGTTGTTAAAGCAAGCCGCCCTCCGATAGTTTATCGGGGAAGAGCGGATCCTTGATCAGCTTGTTAGCCCTAAACTTGATTTAATGGAGTTTATACAAAAGCTGTCCAATGCGGGCTTTTTTTATAACCCAACCTTAAGCACAATGGAAATAATTATATTGATATCGGCGGTTATAGTGGCACTGGCCATCGGCTTTGCAGCTGCTCGATTTTTAGACAAGAAAACGGCTATGGGAATTGCGGCAGATGCAAAAACCAAAGCCGCTTCCATAATTTCGGAAGCCGAGAAAGAAGGAGAAAGCATCAAAAAGGATAAGATTCTTCAGGCCAAAGAAAAATTTATCGAACTGAAAGCCGAGCACGAGAAAACAATTTTTTCCCGGGAAAAGAAAATCACCGAAGCCGAAAAAAGGATTAAGAGCAAAGAGGCACAACTTTCCACCGAAATCTCAAAGAACAAAAAGCTTACCGAGGAAATCGAAAGCAAAAAAGAAAACTATGAACGGATGACGGAAGCTTTGGAAAAAAAGCAAGCCGAAATCGATAAAATGCATGATCGTCAGGTTCGTCAGCTGGAAGTAATCAGTGGTCTTCCCGCAGAAGAAGCAAAGGCTCAGCTGATAGAATCGCTTAAAGAAACTGCCAAAACCGACGCCATGGCACTTATCCGGGAGACCATGGAAGAGGCAAAACTTACCGCCCAACAAGAAGCCAAAAAAATTATCATCAATACCATTCAGCGTATCGGGACCGAAGAAGCTGTTGATAACTGTGTATCTGTATTTAACCTGGATAGCGATGATGTGAAGGGGAGGATTATTGGTCGCGAAGGTCGAAATATCCGCGCTTTGGAAGCAGCTACCGGAGTAGAAATTATCGTGGATGATACTCCTGAAGCAATAATTCTTTCCTGTTTTGATTCGGTTCGGCGGGAGGTAGCCCGGATGTCTTTGCACAAACTAGTGACCGACGGACGAATTCATCCTGCACGAATTGAGGAAGTGGTAAAGAAAACCCGCACACAAATAGATGAAGAAATTATCGACATAGGAAAACGCACCGTTATCGATTTGGGAATTCATGGTCTCCATCCTGAATTGATTAAAGTAGTGGGACGGATGAAATATCGTTCTTCCTATGGTCAAAATTTACTGCAACACTCACGGGAAGTTGCGAAACTTTGTGGCCTTATGGCAGCAGAATTGGGTTTGAACCCAAAACTGGCAAAACGCGCCGGGTTGTTGCACGACATCGGAAAAGTTCCCGAAACCGAAACCGAAACCCCGCATGCAATCTTGGGTATGCAATGGGCAGAGAAATACGGTGAGAAAGAAGAAGTTTGCAATGCGATTGGTGCCCATCACGACGAAATCGAGATGACCTCGTTATT
>CAYPGZ010000140.1:0-2063 GCA_964410335.1 uncultured Flavobacteriaceae bacterium
GGTAACCCTTGCACAACCCTTTTTTGAAAAATAGTTTTAAAAATAAGACCTCGTTTAAGCCCTTTTAAGCGAGGTTTGTTATTTTATTCCGGGGTAAAACCTTTTCCTCCTTGTATGAAAAACACATGATAAACACTACTAATACACAGGATTTTGTGGGCTTAAAGGAATGGATAGCTTAAATAATTACTATATTTGGAGGAATCACCTGCAAGCTAATTTTGACTACAACAAAAATAAATTAGACTAAATTATTCAACCGGCAAACATTCATCTTTGTATAAACAAAAAAACTAAAAAGATGAAAACAAAAATTGCATTAATTACCGGAGGAAGTAGAGGACTTGGTAAGGATATGGCTATTAATCTGGCACAAAAGGGGGTAGATATCATCCTGACTTATCATTCCAATAAACTAGCTGCTCAAGAAGTGGTTACTGAAATTGAAAACCACGGACAAAAGGCCAAAGCCTTTCAGTTAGATACCGGAAACATTAAAGATTTCCCTCTGTTTTTTGATGAAATATCAACGTATTTAAACAATGAAACTGGCCATCCCCACATCGATTATTTGATTAACAATGCCGGCACAGGAGTATATCAGGCATTTTCGGAAACCACGGAAGAACAGTTCAATCAAATGTTTAATATACACTTAAAGGGCGTTTATTTCTTTACACAAAAAGCATTACCCTTTTTGAATGATGGCGGTAGAATTATCAATATTTCATCAGGATTAACTCGATTTACTTTTCCCAACTCATCAGCTTATGCCTCCATGAAAGGCGCTATTGAAGTATTTACTCGATATTTGGCAAAAGAATTAGGACCCAGAGGCATTCGTGCAAATGTTGTGGCTCCGGGAGCAATTGCTACTGATTTTGGTGGGGGCGAAACCAGAGACAATGAGGAGAAAAGAAAAGCTTTATCGAGCATTACTGCTTTAAGTCGTGTTGGTGAGCCTGATGATATTGGTGGTGTCGTTGCTTTTTTATGCACCGGTGATGCCAAGTGGATAAATGGTCAACGCATTGAGGTTTCGGGAGGGGTATTGTTATAATAAATTGGTGAAATGAGTAGAAATAAGATCATTAAAGTTGATACCATATCAGAGTTTCATAAGTTGCGCGGACTTCAGCCACCTGAGCACCCGCTAATAAGCATTGTAGATTACGGTCTAATTAAACACTCACCCGAATATAATGATATCAGCTGGTTACAAAATTATTATACCATTGGATTAAAAAGGGATATTCAAGGCAAATACCGATATGGTCAAAAAAAATATGATTTTGATAATGGTTTAATGTCTTTCTTTGCACCAAATCAGCTTTTATCAGTCGAATATGTAGAAAATAATTCCCTTATAAGGCCGTCAGGATGGTTGTTACTTTTCCATCCTGATTTCCTTTGGGGCACCTCGTTATCTGCTAAAATAAAGAAGTACAACTTTTTTGAGTACGCCTTAAACGAGTCCCTATTCTTATCTGATAAAGAAGAAAACATCATCCTCGATATTTATAAGAAAATACAACAGGAATATAAATCGAATATTGATGAGTTTAGTCACAACATTATTATTGCTCAAATTGAACTGTTGCTAAATTATGCCGAACGATTTTATCAACGGCAGTTTATAACCCGCAAAAAGAACAATTATGAAATTCTGGATAAATTAGAAATTTTATTGAATGAATATTTCGACAATGAAACTTCACTCAATAGGGGAATACCATCCGTTCAATATATTGCTGACCAATTAAACCTTTCGGTAAGCTATTTAAGCAGTCTAACCAAAAGATTAACAGGAGAAACTACTCAGCAAATCATTCATAATAAGCTCATTGAAAGAGCAAAAGAAAAACTCTCAACCACTACACTTTCTGTAAGCGAAATTGCTTATGATTTAGGCTTTGAACACCTACAGTCGTTTAGTAAACTTTTTAAATCAAAAACCAATTATACGCCATTACAATTCAGAGATTCATTCAACTAAAAAAAATACTGCCCTAATAACTAAGCGTTCATAGGGTCGGTACGAATCCCGAATCCCCCTTCCCGAA
>CAYPGZ010000141.1:0-2052 GCA_964410335.1 uncultured Flavobacteriaceae bacterium
GGGCATAAGCCGAAAAAGTTTCGATGTAACGCCGCTGCCCTTCGGCGTATATGGTATCGAATGCCAAAGAAGATTTTCCCGATCCGGAAAGGCCGGTAATCACTACCAGTTTTTCCCTCGGGATAAGAACATCAATGTCCTTTAGATTGTGTTCGCGTGCGCCCCGAACAACTATATTTTCTTCGAAATTTGACATTTTTTTTGACCGGCTGCAAAGGTAAGAAAATAGTACTCAGCCTCTAAGTCCCCTTGCTTCTTAATGGAGAGGGAAATGCTTTTATTAAAAACTCACAGATATATAAAAAAAGAAATATCTCTCCTGCAAAATGACTTAGTTTTTTTTGAAAAATGAGGGTAATGATAAAGAAATTCCGGAAAGAATTTTCAGGCTGAAATAGTTTATTTTAAGATTTTATGAAGTAGGATTCGCGTTTATGGGAATCTCTTTCACCGAGGTGGTTTTGTTTCCGTTTTCGGCAATATCGATACGAAATAAATTCCCGTATTCCTCGGCGGGGATTTTGGAATATTTTTCTTCTTTCAGAATTTTGTTCATCAAGGTGGGGAGTGATATTTGATGTCCGACGATAAGGACTTTTTTTCCGTTGGTATTTCTTAAAAATTCTTGCGAATATAATGCTGAATTTTTATAGATATTCAAATCCAGTTTAAGGGTGTCCAGAAGAGGAATAACCGTTTGTATGGTGCGCGAATAATTGGTGCTGTAGATTTTATCAATATTTTTATCAGCGAAATATTTTGCCCAAAAGGCTGCCCGTTTAAGTCCTTCTTCCGTAAGATGCGGGTCGTTATTTGTAGGCTCGGAAAGGTCTTTTTCCGCGTGACGGATAAAATAATAAGTGGTATTTTTTTGTGTAAACTCCATTTTTTCTTCAGAAAGGTTTTCGGGTTGATCTTTTTGTTTTGGATCGTTCTTGCAGGCTATTACCAGGAGAAGAAGGAAAGGAAAAACTTTTTTCATAGGTGTTTTTTTAGGAATAGGATAATAAATTTAAGGACATCCTACTGAAACTCAATATCCTATTATCTCCATCAACACAAATTGGTTCAGTTGTGGCCCTAGGCGGTTGAAATTATTGTCGGCGACCAAAATTAAGGATTTGTTTCCATTTTTCAATTCCGGACCAAAACAAATTCCTTCGATATTGTCGATTACTCCCTCCGGAAGTTGATTTCTTACTTTTTCAAAATCAAAAAGTAAGCGTTTTTCCGCAAAATTGATTTTTTGGGTTTTCCCTTTCAGGGAATCTATTTCCAAGGTATTGGTAGCTTTGGAGATGTCCACTTCAAAAAGTCGAATGCCATTGCCTTTCATGCCGTATCCCGCTGAATAACTGCGTTCCAAGACGATGAATTTGTTTTCGGCAAATTGGAGAATATCGCTCACTCCATTGATATAGAAAGGCAAGCGAGGAGGTTTTGGAACCGAATCCAATAAATAGGAAAATTGTTTTTGTGCCGTTTTGTTGAGTTTGTCAAAATAAGTTATTCGCACAGGGGAAGAGGTGGGGACAGGTTGTGGAACCGGCCCGTCTTTTAATAAGGGAAGTTCGGTGGACACCCAGATTCCTTTTTTATCCCAACTTTCCGAAAGGCCTTCAAAAACACCATTATTTCGGGGATGATTGACATGAGCGGGATGAAAATAAGCGGGAATTGTGTAGGAAGAGATAAAATCCCCGGCAGGGCTAACCTCAAAAATAGAAGGTTTTTTTCCGTTTTTTATGGCGCCTTCACTCGAAATAATAAGGTTTTTCCCATCGAAGCGGATTCCTTCCATATCGAGGCTGTTTTCCCGAAAAAAGGGACTTTTTTTCTTCTCCAGTTTCACCATTTGCGTAAAAATCACCGTGTCGATTTGGGTATTTTTAATCGAAATAGCTGCTTTATAAAACCGGGGTAGTTTTGCCTGATCGCAAATCAAATAATATTCTCCCTCATAATAATCGATACCGGACAACCCACCAATTTCGGTGTTTTCGAAGTGCGTTTCCGCCGGTATCACATAGCTGTCCAAATAGCGAAGCTCCC
>CAYPGZ010000142.1:0-1977 GCA_964410335.1 uncultured Flavobacteriaceae bacterium
TCTCAAAACATTATCGAAACCAAGTCATCCTCAGAAACATCGGTGAAGTATTCCTTTAAATTAAAATTTTGCAACACCTTTCTTATTTCCCTTTCGTCGTGTTTTATATTTTCCAGAGCGCGTTCAATGGGGTCGATATCTTTTATATGAAAAAAATCTCCATAAATTTTTACATGCTTAATCATCCCTTCGGAAACTTGCATGTTCATCTCCACTGTTCCGCCGTTTGTGCGCATTCCTTCCCGAAAATTATAATCCGGAGAGTAGCCGTAATTCCATTCCCATGTGGCATATTTTTCATCACGAATTTTTTCGATATGCCGTAAATCGCTCTCAGAAAACTCATATCTCCTTGCATCCGGGAAAGTGGTGACGATATAGTTCATGATTTTATCGGTGAATTCCTCCAAACTTATTTTTTCCTTCAGATGTGAGCTGATATTCGTAACCCGACTGGGCACCGACTTTACCCCGCGACCTTTGTATTTGAGTGGATTGACTTTCAAAGCGCCGCTGATATCTTTTATCTCTGAAGAAAAAAGAAGGGTTCCATGATGCAATACTTTATTTTTAAAAACATGTTCGGCATTGCCCGAAAATTTCTTTCCGTCGATGGTCAAATCATTTCGTCCTTCGAATTTGGCATGCACGCCCAAACTTTCCAAAACTTCTAAAATCGGTTTGGTATATCGACGAAAATCAACCATTTCAGTATTTTCCCCGGTGCGAGTAAAAGAAAAATTCAAGTTGCCTAAATCGTGATACACAGCACCACCTCCGGAAAGCCGACGCACTACTTTGATGCCTCTTTTTTTCACATAATCCACATTTACTTCAGCAATCGTGTTTTGATGTTTGCCCACGATAATGGCATTGTCATTTCGCCACAGCATAAAACAATCCTCTTGGATATGTTTAAATATAAACTCATCGGTGGCAATATTGAAATAAGGATCGGTGGAATGATGTTTAATACAGAGCATACGTGGAAGTGATTTATTTATAAAACCACAAAATTAACCATTCCACCCTAAAAATGACCGATTTAGTATTGGCGATCTAATGTCGAGGTGCTTATTTAGACTTTCTGTTTGAAATGGGGATTTTAAGTTATGTAAGCATCGAAAAAGCCTCGTGGATTTTAGTATTTTTGCAATCCAACTTTCCGATTATGACCGAAACGCATACCAAGGTAGAAGAATGGCTTTCCCCAATTTTTGATGAGGAAACCCGAAAACAAGTACAACATCTAATCGATTCAGAATCTCCGGAACTCGAAGATTCTTTTTACAAGGATTTGACCTTCGGTACCGGAGGGATGCGAGGCATCATGGGGGTGGGAACCAATCGTATTAACAAATACACTCTGGGGAAAAATACACAAGGCATTTCTAATTATTTAAAGAAAACTTTTCCCGGAGAAAACCTGAAAACAGTTATTGCTTACGATTGTCGCCACAACAGCAAGGAGCTGGCACAAGTGGTTGCCGATGTTTTTTCTGCAAATGGTATCAAGGTTTTTCTTTTTTCGGATTTACGTCCTACTCCCGAACTTTCTTTTGCCGTAAAACACCTCCATTGTCATTGTGGTATCGTGTTGACTGCTAGTCATAATCCCCCTGAATACAATGGCTACAAAGTGTATTGGCAAGATGGAGGACAACTCGTACCGCCACAAGATGGAGAAATTATTCAGGAAATTAACCGATTGGATTTTTCAGATATAAACTTTCAACCCAATTCGGATTTGATTGAACTTATCGACAGAGAAGTGGATGAAGCTTTTGCACGAGCCTCGGTAAAAAACGGTAATCTTGGCGTTTCCCTTTCGGAAAAGCAAAACCTCGGGATTGTTTTCACTTCACTTCACGGTACTTCTATCACTATGGTGCCACGGGTTTTGAGAGAAGCAGGTTTTTCTAATCTGCATCTTGTCCGAGAGCAGGCTGAACCCGATGGAGATTTTCCCACGGTAAC
>CAYPGZ010000143.1:0-1925 GCA_964410335.1 uncultured Flavobacteriaceae bacterium
TATTGTCCCGCTTTCCGCTCCAACTCTTCCTGAAATTCTTCCATAACCGGCTTCACAGTACTTTCCGGCAAATCGGCGATGCGGATGTACATCAAGCCGTCGATGGCGTTGTTGAAAAGCGGATCGACGTTGAAGGCAACGACTTTTGCATTTTGCTTGATGTATTTTTTGATGAGCACCGGCATCCGCAAATTATCCGGCTCCAACTCATCGAGGATTTTGTCGAACTTGTTCAAATCGGCTTTGCTTTCGTCAAAAACAAAATCCTTGTCGGCATCCTTCAGTTTGACTTTAAATTCCTTTTTGGGATGAACATATTGTGCGATATAAGGATCATAATAATGCGATTTCATGAACTCTATCATCATCGATTTGGAAAAGTTTGAAAATTTATTGCTGATGCTCACCCCGCCAATCAGGTAATTGTGTTCCGGAAAACGCAAAGTACAATGCACAATCCCCTTCCATAGTAAAAATAAAGGCATGGGTTTTTGCTGATATTCTTTGATGATAAAGGCTCGACCCATTTCAATGGATTGGCTCATCAACCGGTACAATTCCGGTTCAAAACGAAAAAGTTCGTGAAGGTAGAAACCGGTAATTCCATATTTGGGAAAAATATGAGCACCCATTCCCATCCGGTAGGCACCTACAATTTTGCCTACCTCATTGTCATACAAGAAAAGATGATGATAGTAATCATCAAACCGGTCCAAATCCACGGATTTGTTTGTTCCTTCTCCAACTTCTCGAAAAGTAATTTCCCGCAAGCGTCCAATTTCTTGTAAAATATGGGGAATATCTTTCCGCTGTACCAAAAAAACCTCATAATTCTTGCTGATGAGCAACCGCTTGTCGTTTTCCCTACAAAAATCAATTTCGCGTTGCATTAAAAATTCAGCAGTTTCTCCGGCAATATCAGACGGAGGTTTTTGGCTTCGAGGAAATTTTATATGGGTGGGAATATTTTCCAGCAGCCTTTTTCTCTTGAATGCACTGGCGAGCATATATGTTTTTTTCCGAAGAAAGGTCGTATATTCTTCCAAATCAGAAAAAGTTACTTGGTCGGCAGTCGAAATGGGGTTGCCGATACGCACCTTGATCTTCCGATTTTTCTGATTGAGCATTTCCCGGGGAAGCATCGCCGTCCTGAACGAATCGCCCAATTGCGACCAACGATAGAAAGCCCGGCTGTTTCTGGCATGAAAATATACCGGCAGCACCGAAACTTGGGAACGCTGCACCAATTTCATCGCCTCCGGAGCCCAAGGTTTATCGACAATGGAAAAATCTTCGCGATAAGTCGAAACTTCTCCCGCCGGAAAAATCCCCAGGGGTAAACCTTCCCGCAAATGCAAAATCGCTTCTTTGATGCCTTGACCGCTAAAATGGGCTTCCTTCCGGTTTTCAAAAGGGTTTACGGGAATGATGTAGGGTTTGAGCGGTTCCAAACGATGAAGCAGAAAATTGGCGATAACCTTGTAGTCCGGTCTCGCTTCTAAAAACAATTTCAGCAGTATAATCCCATCAATCCCGCCAAGCGGATGATTGGAAACAGTAATAAAAGGCCCCGTTTTGGGAATGCGCTTCAAATCTTTTTCGGGAATCTCAAATTCGACGCCCAAATCGGCAATTACGGCATCGAGGAATTCCAATGCCGGGAGATGCTTGTGCCTGTCATAGACCTCGTTCAGCGAGGAAAGCCGGGTAAGCCCCAAAAGGGATTTGCCCAAGGCCGTGCCGAGGAAACCGAATTTGTCCATATGCAGCACTTGGGCCACTTCCTTTGCATTGACGATTGGCATAAGCGGAGTGTTGGTCAACAAATATAGCAAGCGAAGATAAATAATTTTGAAATTAGGATTTTTTAGGTTTATCCAAACTTATGTATCTTTACCATTAATTGGTTTCACATAGAAACCTTG
>CAYPGZ010000144.1:0-1882 GCA_964410335.1 uncultured Flavobacteriaceae bacterium
TGGTTTTTACTGTCAACAATGGGCTGGGGTATACCGTAAAAATACGATTTTTATTGACTAAAAGCCACACGAAAGGATTCGTGCGGCAGCGGGGGAACGCGATGCAATCGCGCACCAGCGGGGGGATTTCGTTATAGCGAGCTGAAAATCGCAGAAAAGCCGTAGGAGTTGCGATGTAGCTTTATTCGATTTTAAAAAGATGATATAAAACATCTTCTTTGGACATTTCTCTTATCATTAGTTCTATTGCTTCAATATTAGTAACCTCATAGTCTTTTTTCATAGTCTTTTTGAGGCTTTCGGCTTTATTTAAGGCATATTCTTTCCCTTTAAAATAATTGTCTAAAATTAGTTTCCAAACAACATCATTAGGGTCATTATATTCTTCTATATATTGAGTGAACTCTTTACGAGCCTCTTTTAACAACTCCTCGCTGTTTTCCTTATTTAATTTCAATCCTATTGTTCCTTTCATCATCTTAAAAAAAGGGTCAACTTCTGAAAGGGTATCTATTTCTTTGAGAGCATTTTCAAAGAATTTATTATAAATTAAAAACATTGCTTTTTCTTGAATAGCTCCAACGTCTTTAGGGTTACAACTTATTTGTTTATTCAGGTAATATAGGGTAGAGTCTATTATTTTTTTATTTTCTCGATTTACGGACCACTTATTAAAAAACTCCACATATTTTTCTCCATAGTAGCCATTACATTTATCTTCAATGTTACTCTCATTTTGGGCTTTGCTCTCAAACTTACAGGAAATAAGAAGCAAGGAGAAAATTAAATAAAATATTTTTTTCATATTAAAACCTAAAATTTGTTGAAGTATCAAAATATCTATTACTTAATATGGGTTTATTCCAGTTTGGACTTGTTTGCATACGGAAACCAGCCGTAGAATTTATTCCTAAATTGAAGTTGGGAGTTTGTGAAAAGTTTCGAGACATTCCTCTATATTGAAATAGTGGAATATGCATTGTTGCTCTTCCAACAGCGTGAGTTGAATTAGGGCTTAAAGTCGGATAGGGCAATGGGCTAAAACTTGAACTGGTAGTTGTATTGATTTTTCCCATTGTTGTCCATTTTTCAAGTCCAAAATTTCCTCCTATATGAGTTAGCTGAACCCCCGGCGCTCTTGTTCCTGAAGATAATTCCATTGATACATTTACACCAGTAATTGTTGATTTACCATCAATTAATGAGCCGAACCTCCCAGTATTCTCAATATTTAAGTCAAAATTAATGCGGGCATCATTATTTAAAACGGTAATGCCAACAGCACCCCCTCTTCTTCCCATCTTATCAGAACCTCCTAATCGCACACCGGTCAAAGTATTCCAAGAAACATTCCTATCCTGTGGGATATTTAAATTTTGTTTTACTTCTTGCTCATTAGCTCCTACGTTCGTCCAAGTTCCTTGCTCATTTGTGAAAGATTCGGCTGTATTATCAAACCAAACTATCTCTCCTTTTTTATTTTCATACCAATCCAAAGGCTTATTTGCCAATTCGGGAGCCATTCCCGTGTTGTCGGTATATTTTACGGGGTTTTGAAAACTGTAGCTGTATGGCGACCAATCGGGGAACTCGGTAGCCAAAATGTCTGGCGATAGCCAAATCGACCATTTGGGGTTGTAGTACCTTTTTGAAGCATAGTAATTTCCTGTTTCGGAATCAAGTTCGAGAGCTGAAAATTTGTACGGGCTGTTGTACGAGTTCAAATGCTCCTCGACAAGCGTTTCCCCAAAGGGCAAATATTCCATATGTTGGTTGATATTGCCGTCTAAATTAGTAATATAATTCGAGCTGCCCAAACCGACAAAGGAGGTTCACGAACACTTAAAACAATAAAAACCACGTGAGCTAAATGGTCCGGGTG
>CAYPGZ010000145.1:0-1868 GCA_964410335.1 uncultured Flavobacteriaceae bacterium
GATATATTTCTTCCCAAAAAGGAAAAAAGAAGATTTTGTCATATCGAAAATCCCGATTTGCTTTCAGAAAAGTTTTCGGTGAAGGATGTTTACCAAAATCCAGATAAGCAGTTACATCAGGAATTCCCCTATCAATAAAAACCTTTTCTTCAGGGAGATTTTCCGCTTCCTCAAATTGCTTAATTCTTCCTTTGAGCAAAAGTGAACTGAACACAATGGGTTCTGTCAAAAAAAGTTGATCGATACCTTCTTTTTGGGCTTCCAGGGTGACTTCCCGCGAAATTTCGGACAAACAGCAAAAGCCTTTTTCCTTAAGATATTCTATAAGGGAAGATTTTCCTGTGCCGGGGCCACCAATAAAAAGTATTTTCTGTGGTTTCACAGCACAAATTTCAGCATTTTCCAAGAAATAGCACAATTATTGCGCAAAACTGATTTCCCTGATTAAGTCAAAAAGGTTGTATCTTTGATATTGTTGATTTCGATGAAAGATAAGGTAACTGTACTTGATAGAAAAAATAATATTTTAAGCCCCAAAAACACTTATGGATCACTCTCCATCCCCAGAAGAATTTTACGCGAAACTGAAACAGCAACTCGAAGAAACAAGCGATTGGCCTACTGAATATTTGTATAAATTTATCATTGCCACTAATGAGGAAAAAATCACGGAAATCGAAGACATCTTCAACAATATGGGAGCCGTGATCGAAAACAAAAAATCCAAAAACGGCAACTATACCAGTGTGTCGATTAACGTACGGATGAAAGACCCGGAATCCGTAATTGAAAAATACAAGGAAGTAGGAAAAAAAGTGAAAGGTGTTATTTCCTTATAGAAAGTCTGTAACACAACTCCTGAAAAACATACTTATATACGAAAGCCCGAAAAATGCGGAGCAAACGGGAACATAGCTTTGTGAAGTTACTGGAGAAAAACCAGAATATCGTGCATAAGATTTGCAGGATATACACCAACGACCCCGATTCTCACAAAGATTTGTTTCAGGAGATTACGATTCAGTTGTGGAAAGCTTATCCCAAATTTCGTGGAGATTCGAAGTTTAGCACATGGATGTATCGCGTGGCGTTGAACACGGCTATCACACTTTATCGAAAATCGACGCGTCAACCGAAAACACAGGATTATGATACTGTTCATTTCAGAATAAAAGCTGAACCCTACGATGATACCACCGAACAACAGTTATCCATAATGTATGCTGCAGTTCGTGAATTGAACGACATCGATAAAGCTCTAGTTTTTTTATATCTGGAAGACAAAAACTACCGCGAAATTGCAGAAACATTAGGAATAAGCGAGGTGAATGCGCGGGTTAAAATGAATAGAATAAAAAACAAATTGAGGGATATCTTGAATCCTTGATAAAATGAGTAGGCAGTAATCAATGGCATTTGCCCTAACAGTGCCGCAACAGAATACTGAATAATAAAAAGATGGATGAACTGGAATTATTGAAAAAAGACTGGAAAGACCGGGAGAAAGATTTGCCCCGATTTTCGGCACAAGAAATATATCCGATGATGCTGAAAAAGTCCTCTTCCATCGTCAAGTGGATTTTTATCATCAGCTTGATCGAGTTGGCTGTGTGTACTTTTTTGAATATTTTCCTGATGGATGAAGGTTTCTGGAAAGATGTGGAACACCTTCATCTCAAAACCGCCACCTATATTATTTATGCCGTAAGCTATTTAGTGACTTTTATTTTTATCTATTTTTTCTATAAAAAATACAAAGCCATTTCCACCACCGATAGCGCATCCATGTTGATGAAAAATATTTTGAAAACTCGAAGCGTAGTGAAATATTACATCATGTTTGTGCTGATTGGCAATGGAATCACCGT
>CAYPGZ010000146.1:0-1863 GCA_964410335.1 uncultured Flavobacteriaceae bacterium
TTTCAATCGGTAGGCATTGCAGAACAAACTGGCTTTGGGGAATTTTTCAATCGATTCACAAAAAGCCTCAAGATGATTGGAATCCCATACATCATCAGCATCCAAAAGGGCGATAAAATCGGAACCCGCCTGCTCTATCCCATAATTCCTCGCTTGGGAAGCCCCCTTGTTTTCTTGTGAAAAAAACTTTATTCGGGAATCGTTGATGGCTTTTGCCCGCTCCATGCTCCGGTCGGTTGAACCATCATCGACAACGATTACTTCAAAATCCGAGAAACTTTGAGCCAGCACGCTTTTCAAACTGTCTTGGATTTGGGCTTCTTTGTTGTATAACGGGATGACAATGGAAAAAAAAGGCATGGTTCAGGCTTTGGTTTTTTGGTCGGACAATAGTTTTTGGGCAATATGCCGGGCAGCAATCAAATCGGCGTCGATTATATGCCCGGGAATCAAATAATCGAACAAAAAAGTGTTCAAAAAAGCAGCTGTCCGTTTTTCATCGGGCAGGGATTGAAGTGCTTTGGCCAATATTTTGCCAAGTTCTTCTTTTTTGTCAATTTTCAAGCATAAGCTGTCATAATAAGAATTGCCCAAAGCAACCACTGGTTTTTTTTGGGCCAAGGCTTCAATCCCAACGGTCGAATTGTTTACAACCACCACGTCCACATTCTTAAAAACAATTTCCACGGATTTGTGACAGTCGATGAGGATTCTGTTTTCCTTGATATAATCATAAAAAGCCTTTTCATATTTGCCCCGGTATATGGGATGTTCCCGTACAACCAATAAACTTTCGTCCGGTAAGTTTTGGTGCACATCTTTCAGGATGGAAAAATGATCTTTGTAAAACGGGCTGTGATGGGTCATGTTCACATCAAATGGAACTTGGCACACCAAAAGATAAAGCTTTTTATCATACTTTTTTTCCAAGTGAAAATGCTGTTGCTTGTATTTTTCACCACACAAATCCACCTTTTTCCGCAAGGGATTGTCAATTTTTAAGTCCGGCGGATAAAACGGGGTATTTTTCAATAAAAATTCAATTGCATAATCAATCCCCCGGTAAAAAGGCGAACGAGAATATTTTTTCCTTTTGGGGCGATTGATGAACCCCTCTATTTTTTCCATCCCACCGGAAAAAGCCTTTTCGGGTTGCGGCTGACGGATACTGGCATTGGCGTTGACCCCTTTTGTGTCAAAGACAGTGGTTCCATAAGGTCCCTGTTCAATAAAATGAACGGGGATGTTTCGTTGCCCGGCCAAAGCTTTGACAATGTCGATGGGCAAACGGGAATCCCCTATGCACAAAACCACATCCGGCTGAAAATCATTTAATTGCTTGTCAATCAATTTTATATAGGACACTGCCTGCAACAAAAGGTTTTTTGTGGAAATGCCTTTGTCTTGTGCAAGTTGATACTCAATCAATTTCTTGAGCGGAAGATTTTTGTATGTTGATTGCTGTGCGATAATCTTGTTGTAGCGTTTCCTATAAACCCAAGTGTTAAACCACGCCCGGAAAGAAATACAAGAAGAAGGAGTGCCACGAAACCATAAATACAGAAAACCGCTCGGGTATAAACTGCAAATCCTAAAACCCGTCGAAGGATTTTGAGCAAGGCTTTCCGTTTTGATGCCCAGAAACAACCTCGAAAATTTATCGTAATATCCAATGCAGAAAACCTTCATGGGAAGCAAGTGTGTTTTTAATGATGTTTTTCTACATCACAACCCGGTTTTTGCCACAAAGATAGCCAAACCCATGGATTGAATTTCAAGAAACGAAAAGCCGAATAGCTTTTGTACGGTTTTTGTATTTTTACCCAACGGAAAAATCCTATGAAGTATTTTCTCAAATCCATT
>CAYPGZ010000147.1:0-1774 GCA_964410335.1 uncultured Flavobacteriaceae bacterium
CTGTTCAGTAGAATCTATCCTTTCTGTTTCAATAAATTCTCGATTGGTTCTTCCAATGCCTCTGCGATTTTGTGCAAAGTAAGGATGGTCACGTTTCTTTTTCCGGCTTCGATATTGTTGTAACTGCTCTTGTCAAAATGGCATCTATAGGCAATTTCGTTTTGGCGAATACCTTTGCCAAGGCGTATTTCCCTAATCCTTTCGCCCAAATCTTTTAAAATCCGGCTTTCTTTTTCTGCTTCACTGGACACATGGCTATGTTCCGAAATTTAAGGTAAAAAAAGTTATAATATATTTCAACTTTAGAAAATAATGTATATCTTTACGGCTGAAAAGACAAACTTGTTACCATGAAAAAAGATTATCAAGTTAATCAAATTGTTGTTGGGATAGTATTTCTTTCATTATTTTTGGTTTTGCTATCTTGTCAAAAGGATGAGGAAATCCCTCGTGGCAGGGAGAGTTCCCTTGATTATACAATGAAAATAATTACTGAGGAACAAATCAAGGACAACGAGGGATTATATGGAATGTTGCAACAGTTTGATGTTAACAGTTATGGCAACAACTTGGGGAGAGGTATTCACAGCCATGAATATGGTTTTACAATACACACTGAATATGCAAAGCTTATTGAGACCGAGGAAGGTTATCGTTCTTACACTTTTTACATTTCCAATGACAGTTTGGACGGGCCAATGGAAAACCTCCTCTTTTCCCTCAATGAAGAAGGAGGATATGATGCTTATGTTGTGAGATATGATTTTACTGAAGAAGAGTTTCCCCTTTTGGAAGATATAAACAACCGCAGGATTGAATTTTTGGGTGTGGACGTAAATTATGGAGAGGTAGCATCAAGAGGGACATCTGCTCAGATGCGCGTGAAAAGTTTTATATGTGAAGAAACTTACGTCTCCATTTACACACTTTGCAGTACTTGTGGTAAAGAAGAATGTCCGCTGTCAGGTTGGGTAACTACTCTTACCAATACGGATTGTTACTTTATTTGGGGTTATGATTATGGTGACTATAATGGCACAGGATCCGGAAGTAGTACTTCAGGCGGAGGAGATGGCACAGGGGATGGAGACGATGGCGAGCCACCCAACGACGATAGTGGGCATAATAGTTCTGTAATTATAACAACGCCAATGGAAGAGCCGGGAGAAGAGGAAGATCCTTGCGAGGGAATTGCCACTCTATTGGATGATTCTGGTTTTGTTGACAAAATGGAAGAGCTTGAAGATAATGAGGACCTGCATCATGAAACGGGATATTCACATAATATGGACGGGAATTTTACCCAACTGCAACAAAATGGAAACAATGCTGTAGTGATTCCCAAGCCTTTTGACCCTAATCTTATCGGAGCAATGCATGTACATTATAATGATTATCAGATTCCAGACCAAGATGGAGATGGAACTCCAGATATTAGAAAAATGATTAGGCAATTCTCGGCGAGCGATATAAAGACATTTTTGGAAATGGTTAAGAACGCCCATCAAAATGGTAACCCCACAAGCAAAGTATATCTCATGATGGTATCCAGCCAAGGAAATTATATGCTGAGATTCACGGGAAATGTTTCGAACATCAATCTCAATTTTAATCCTAAACAATTAAAATCTGTTTATGAAGGGTATTTTAAGAAATATTCCGATGAAAAAGCTTTTTTGATGTTTATGAAAAATGAAATTCCTTCTTCTACTGGAATCCGTTTGTACAAAATCAAAAGTAACGGTACTGTTAAAGAAAAATTCTTGGACGAAAA
>CAYPGZ010000148.1:0-1721 GCA_964410335.1 uncultured Flavobacteriaceae bacterium
GCCAGATGACCACTTTTCTTACATGTTTTTGCTAATTTCAATTCATCATGCGGAGGGGAAAACCAGTTTGAGTTTGGCAAAACGTCGAGTACATCAAAAAGTAATGGAGCTGCTGCTTGCAGACCGGTTAAGCCCGGACGCCCTTCTCCGTCCGCATTTCCTGCCCAGATTCCGATAGCATATTTTGGGGTAACACCCACTGCCCATCCATCTTTAAAACCATAACTCGTTCCTGTTTTCCAGGCGATGGGTTGAGCGTCCGAAAAAAAATGCCAATTGGTTTCTCCCAAAGGGCGATTGACTTCCCGCAGTGCTTGAAAGCTTTCATAAATTGCTCCGGCATCAAAAACAGGTGGTCGAACAGATTTCTTACCGTATTTAAATTTTTTGTTTTTTATATATACCGGTCGGGAAAAAGCAAAGTCAGGATATTCGCTGGAAGAATTATTGAAAAAATTTAAGGTGGCAGCCATACCGGCATAAGCATTAGTGATATCCCACAAAGAACTTTCCGCACCTCCAAGAATCAAACTTAAACCGTAATAACTTGCCGGGTGATCGATTCCTGAAAGGTTTATTTTGTCCAGAATTTTCCCAAAACGTTCCAAACCATATTCTTGAAGAAGATGCACAGAAGGAACATTCAACGAACGCGACAAAGATTGATTTGCCGGGACAGCACCATAATGTTTTCGGTCGAAGTTTTGTGGGTTATATCCATCGATTAATGTAGGAATATCTTGGACGAGCATTTCGGGAAGGAGTTCTCCGCTATCAAATAGTGCGGTATATAGGAAAGGTTTTAAAATACTGCCGGTACTTCGAGGCCGTTGAATAATATCCACAAATTTATGATTTTCAAGACTCGTTTGGGAATTTCCAATATAGGCTAAAACTTCTCGGGTGTCCACAGCTAGCACCAAAACAGCCAGATTGTGGATTTGATTATGGCTCAGCTTTTCATAATGTTGTGCGGCTATTCGGGTGAGGGTTTTTTGAAGGGAATAATCTATAGTGCTTTCAATTTGTTGTTGCGGATGTTCGCGCCGGACCAACTCCGTAAAATGCGGCGCGATTTCGGGCAAAGGCAATGGTTCTCGGGGAAGGGCCTCGGAAACGGCCAATCTAAAAGTGGTTTCATCGATAATTTCGTTTTGAAACAATTTAAACAATAAACCATCCCGCTTTTCTTTTAAAATGCTTTCATTTTTCCCGGGATAGACCAAGGATGGCGCGTTGGGCAAAACCGCCAATCCGGCCGCTTGTCCCCATGTGAGTTGTTCGGGCGGGATTCCGAAATAACGCCAAGAAGCGGCTTTCAGCCCGACCGTATTTCCACCAAAAGGAGCATGTGAAGCATACAAAGCCAAGATTTCCTTTTTGCTTTTTCCCGTTTCCAGACGCGTTGCCCAAAAGAGTTCAATTAATTTTTCCCAGTAAGTACGTTCTTGATTTTTTCGCGAAAGCCGAATAACTTGTTGGGTGATTGTGCTCCCTCCGCGACGACCGGATTTGGTGAGGTTATGCCAAAAAGCTTCTCCCATGGAAACCGGATTAAAACCCGGATGATGGTAAAAATATTCATCTTCAAAATAGATAATACACTGACTGAATTTTTGTGGAACTGAATCTATATCCGGAAAACGCCACTGTCCATCATCTGCAATTCGTGCTCCTATCAAAATCCCTTCCCGGCTTTCTACCACTGTGGATTTTGGGCT
>CAYPGZ010000149.1:0-1692 GCA_964410335.1 uncultured Flavobacteriaceae bacterium
TTTTTTAAGAATGGCAAAATTAAAGAAATACAAGCTTTCACACAAGCAAAATCTTTTTTATTCCTCTGTTCGGGATTTAATTAAACGGGTCACATATTTCCCAATCACATCGAATTCAAGGTTCACCACATCGCCCTTCTTTAAATACTTAAAATTGGTGTGTTCAAAAGTATAGGGAATCACCGCGACTGAAAAGGCATTTTTTTCTGAATCCACCACGGTAAGGCTCACGCCGTTTACCGTTATCGAGCCTTTTTCAATGGTAGGATTGTTCAATTTTTCATCGTAGGAAAACCTAAAAATCCAACTTCCCTCTTTTTCTTCGATGCTTTCACAAATCCCGGTTTGGTCAACATGTCCTTGAACGATGTGACCATCCAGCCGGTCGCCGAGTTTCATTCCACGCTCAAGGTTTACGGCATCGCCCGGCTTCAGGTTTCCCAGATTGGATTTACTCAGGGTTTCGGCGATTGCCGTGACCGTATAGCTTTGGTTATCCACAGCCGTTACCGTCAAGCAAACCCCATTGTGCGAGACACTTTGGTCTATTTTTAATTCAGGTGAAAATGTGGCTTTTATCCTTAAATCAAGGTTTCCGCCCATTTTTTGCGCTTGACTTACTTCTCCTACTTCTTCGATGATGCCGGTGAACATGCTTGCGGAAATATTTTCGTTACTTTTGCTGCGTAAAATTAAGGATTATTTGATGAACGACATAAGAAAAAAACGCGTGGGTATAAGCATCGGCGATCTGAACGGAATCGGGGGCGAAATCGTCCTGAAAACTTTTGAGGATCAACGCATGTTGGATTTTTGCACTCCGGTGATTTTTGCCAATGTCAAATTGATGTCCTTTCTCAATAAACATTTTAAAACCAATCTTTTTTTTCAGGGAATCGAAAATGCATCGAAAGCTATCGACGGAAAAATTAACGTGGTGAACGTTTGGCAGGAAAAAGTAAATATCGAATTTGGAAAAGAAGACCCCGAAATTGGGAAATATGCTTTCAAATCGCTTCAGGCTGCAACAAAAGCCTTGAAAAATGAGGAAATCGAGGTTTTGGTTACGGCGCCCATCAACAAAAACACCATCCAATCTGCTGATTTTTCTTTTCCCGGTCACACCGATTATCTCGCTCAGGAGCTGAAAGGCGAAAGCTTGATGTTTATGATCGCCACAGAAAGCCCAAACCTTAAGGTGGGTTTGCTCACAGATCATGTGGCCGTGAAAGATATATCGAAAAAAATCACCCCAAAACTCATTGAGAAAAAAATAAGCATTATCCAAAAAAGTTTGCTCCGGGATTTCGGGGTAGTTAAGCCAAAAATCGCCGTGCTGGGCATCAACCCCCATGTGGGCGATAAGGGCGTAATTGGAAAAGAAGATGATGAAATCCTAAAACCCACCATCGAAAAACTGAACGAACGCGGACATTTCATTTATGGTCCCTATGCCGCAGATAGCTTTTTCGGTTCTCAGAATCACAAAAACTTCGACGCCGTAATTGCGGCTTACCACGATCAAGGTCTCGTACCTTTTAAAACTTTATCTTTTGGAAAAGGCGTAAATTATACCGCCGGCTTGGAACGAATTCGCACCTCCCCGGATCATGGCACCGCTTATGAAATTGCCGGAAAAGGCCAAGCAGACTTCAAATCTTTTCGCGAAGCTGTATTTCTTGCCCTCGATAT
>CAYPGZ010000150.1:0-1661 GCA_964410335.1 uncultured Flavobacteriaceae bacterium
GGATTGATAAAACAAAATCTGGCTACGGTTTCTATTTTTTCCTTTTTAATCCATTTTGTGGGGGTGACTAATGCCAATCCTTTCTTTTGGTTGGTGTAAGTCCATTCCCGGTAATCTTCAGGTTGCCATCCTATTCGGCGGAAAAGCACACAGGATAATCCCGGTTCGCGAACCAATTCCACGAAGGGTAATTTTCTGATTTTTTCGGCTGCGATTTGTGCGAGTTCCAGGCCACGTTCAATTGCTTGAACATATCGGTCTGTGCCGTGCATGGCCAATGAAAACCACAACGGCATTCCCCGCAGACGCCGCGTCAATTGAATTTGATAATCCGCCGGGTTGAAGCCTTGTGCGCCTTCTTCTTTAAAAATCTCCAGATAGGAGCCTTTTTGGGAATGGGCATTTTCGGCCAGTTTCATATTTTTATAAATAATAGCTCCACAATCATAGGGCGAAAACATCCATTTATGCGGGTCGATGGTCACACTGTCGGCCCGTTCAATACCGTCGAATAAATGGCGTACCGAGGGCGCTGCCAAAGCTCCACCACCATAGGCAGCATCTACATGGAACCATATTTTTTCTTTCTCACAAACCTCAGCAATAGTCCTCAAGTCATCAATAATTCCGGCATTAGTCGTACCGCCGGTGGCTACTACTGCAAACAAACGTTCTCGGTCATTTTCTGACAATTCGTCAATGGCTTTTTGCAGGCATCTTCCTGTAAGTTTATCTTCTTCATGATCATCCACCAACAGGATATCTGCATCAATCACTTTGGCCATAGCTTTGATAGAGGAATGTGCTCCGTGTGAGGTAATGAGCAAAGCGCGACAAATAGTATTGTCTGAATTTTCGGAGCGCCAAGCCTCACGCGCCGTAATCATCGCTGAGAGATTGGCCGCTGTTCCCCCGCTGGTGAATACCCCAAAAGAACCTTTGGGCATGCAGGTTAAGGAAACCAGCCAATCCATTGCCCGATTTTCACAAAAGATTCCTCCCGCACCGGTCATCCAATAGGCTCCATGAATACTCGATGCAGAGGTTACCAAATCAAATAAAATTGCCGCACGGGTAGGAGCAGCCGGAACAAAAGCCAAATGCCGCGGATGATCTACAGGAACGGTTGCCTTTACCAAAATTTCTTTAAAAATATTGAAAGCTTTCTCGCCGCCAATGCCTTCTTTGGTAATGGTTTCTCCCACCAGCCTCAATAATTCTTCTTCTTTTTTCGGTACTCCCAAATCAGGATCGGTGTTGGAAATTCGGTTGATGGAGTATTTCATGATATCTAAAGTCATTTCAATCAACTTGATATCGATATTGTGCATACTTTTCATTTCTTTTAAAGTGAATTAGTGATTCGGAATTGTGTATGTATAAAACTACAAAAAGTAAGATTAACGGATTCAGGATTAAAAATAATAATCCGGAAATAAAAAAAACCTCCCGGTGGAGGTTTGTGAAGCGTTTGACACAAAAATCAGATAGTATTAGTTATTGGGTTTTCAATGAAAGCAGAACCTCCGTTGGAATTTAGCAAAGGGGAATATTTTATAATTTTTAATGATCCGGTTCTTCTTTATTTTTTGGCTGCCGCACGGCTGGGTCGCGTGGCAAATTCCGGAATTTCAAGGCATATTTTATGGCACAAGTTGCAA
>CAYPGZ010000151.1:0-1633 GCA_964410335.1 uncultured Flavobacteriaceae bacterium
ATGCCTGGAGTGATGCCGAACAGCAAGTTACCGCCCGACAATTTATAGAAATCACAGAAAAACTGCAAACCCGAAAAACCAAGGGCGAAGGGGAATTTCAAGAAATATTGGAAAAATTGCGCACAAAAATCGACATCATCGATGGGCAGACGGTGGAATTGTTGGGAAAAAGGATGAAAATTGCCGATGAAATCGGGATATTAAAAAAGAAAAATAATGTGGCGATTTTACAAGCAGAAAGGTGGAATCAAATCCTCAAGCGCATGCTTTTGGAAGGGAAAAACCAAAACCTCAATGAAGAGTTTATTCTTCGGGTTTATAGGGCGATACATCAGGAATCCATCAACCATCAAACTACGAATTAAGGCTACGAATTAATCCGAATTTTTTTCGAATTGAACCGAATTGGCCACTATTAACCATTAACAAATAAGCATTGACCCATTTGAAAGGCATCGTTTACAAATCAACCGGAAGCTGGTATTTGGTCAAGACCGAAAGCCATGGTTTTTATGATTGCCGCATCAAAGGCAAGTTCCGCATCAAAGGAATCAAAAGCACCAACCCGGTGGCGGTTGGCGACATCGTGGTTTTTGACATTGAGGATGAAAATAAAAGGACGGGCATCATCACAAAAATAGAAGAACGGGAAAATCACATCATCCGAAAATCGGTGAATCTGTCCAAACAAACCCACGTCATCGCAGCGAACATCGATTTAGTTTTTTTGTTAGTCACCTTAAAAAATCCGGTGACTTTCACCACCTTCATCGACCGCTTTTTGGTTACTGCCGAAGCTTATGGAATCCCGGCGATTCTGCTTTTCAACAAAATAGACACCTATTCGGAACAAGAATTGGAAGAAGTCCATGCATTGATGGATTTATACCAAAAAATCGGTTATGATTGTTTGGAAATCTCCGCTAAGACCGCCCAAAACCTCGATTTGGTAAAGGAAAAAATGAAAGGAAAAACCGTGTTGTTTGCCGGGCATAGCGGCACGGGAAAATCAACTTTGGTCAACAAATTGGAACCCGGCCTAAACCTGAGAACCTCCGGGATTTCCGAACAACACCGGCAAGGGACCCACACCACCACCTTTGCCGAAATGCACGATTTGGGTTTTGGCGCACGCATCATCGACACACCGGGAATCAAGGGTTTTGGCGTTGTGGATATGGAAAAAGAGGAAATTGGAAATTACTTTCCGGAATTTTTTACCCTCAAGCCCGAATGCAAATTCTATAATTGCCTTCATCTGGAAGAACCGAAATGCGCTGTAAAAAACGCCTTGGAAAAAGGGAAAATCGCAGCTTCGCGTTATGAAAGCTATTTGCAGATGATGGGGGAAGAAGGTAATGAGAGCTATCGCTAATAAATGATTTTATGAGAGCAGTCATCCAACGCACAAAACACGCCTCGGTAAAAATCGATGGAAAAACCCATTCCGAGATCGGAGAGGGTTTGTTGGTTTTATTGGGTATCGAAAATGATGATGACCACTCGGATATAAACTGGTTGATCAAAAAAATCATTAACTTACGTATCTTTGGCGATATGGAGGGCAAGATGAATTTAAGCCTAAAAGATGTTGGCGGGGACGTTTTGATCGTAAGCCAGTTCACTTTGCACG
>CAYPGZ010000152.1:0-1610 GCA_964410335.1 uncultured Flavobacteriaceae bacterium
ATATCAGAGAAACCTCACAAAGAATGGATATTTCGGAAGAAGTACTCTTCAGTACACTTGCCCAAATTATGGCGAAAGAAAGCAGACAAAAGAAAAAATCCGTTCCTGAGGAAAAACCCAATGAGGCCATCAAAAGAGTGGAGGAACTGAAAACCAAAGTGGATCCACAATATGAATTGGAGCGGATTATTTTGGGTTTATTGTTGCGCTATGGCTCCCAGCATGGAGAGTTCCGTGATTTTATTCTTAAAGAAGCGGAAAAAGGAGACCTCGAACTCAGCCCCGAAACCCACGAAATGAGAGTTTATGAAAAAATTTATTTGGATCTTCAGTCGGATGAAATCGAGTTTGCCAACGAGTCTTTTCGGGATTTATATCATAAAATCATCCAAGAATTTACCGAAAAGGAAGCCTTGAAAATTGACCAGTTTATCAATCAAATCGAACCGGAACAGGCAAAGGTAATTACTTCCATTTTAATGGCGGATGATCAAAATCGACTTCACGATTGGGAAAGAATGAACATTTTTGTGAAAGACAAAAAAGAATTAGAACCCAGGGAAATCAATGAGACTATCCTTAATCTTCGTCGGTTTTTGATTAAGAAAAAAGTGAATGAACTTGCCCAAAAACTTACCGGAAACAGGAATGAAGACGACTTGCATATCCTCGAAGAAACCATGGAGTATAAGAATTTGGAAGTTTTGATTGCTGAAAAACTCAACAGAGTCATCTAGAAGTTTCAACCCAAAAAAGAATCAACATTTTCTATCAAAGCTTTTATTTTAAAATCTCTTCATATTTTTTTGAGTTGGACAACAATTCTTTGGCTTTCATGATTTCCGGATTGTGCTTCACATAATATTGATAGAGTCCCTCTTGATAAAAATACCTTTTGATGATTTCATCGGTGAGTAAACTGATAATGCCGGGTTTTTTTTCCTGAAGGGCCTTTTGGCTCGAACCTTGAATTGCGCTCATCATAGCTTTATATTCCTTTTCAATTTCATCATCCAGTTCCTCTTTATGGGCAAATTCATAAAGGGTTTTCAGTTTTTCTTCGGTTTGAGTGTGGTGCTCGAAATCCGATTTTTTCAGATATTCTAAAAAGTCCTGATAATCCGAATCGGTGAAATTAAACTGGCTTGGGCTGGATAATTGATGGGAATAATAATATTGCGTAGCATAATCAAAAATGGCATCTTCTTCCAGTAAGGCCTGAGTGATTCCACTGATTTTTGAACTTTCAAGATTTACATCCGGCATCACCCCGCCCCCATCAAAAACAGGTCGTCCGTTTTTGGTTTTAAACTCGTTGTATTCAGAAGCTTTAATACGAACAGGATTTCCGTCCTTGTCGCGACTCCAATAATCCAAAGCCTGAATGCAGCGTCCACTGGGGGTGTAATATCGGGCAATAGTGATTTTCATCTGAGTGCCATAGGGTAAGGGTTTTGGTCGTTGCACCAAGCCTTTGCCAAAACTGCGTGCGCCCACAATCACCGCACGATCGAGGTCTTGCAGACTGCCCGAAACAATTTCACTGGCTGAGGCGCTTCTTCCGTTTATCAATACTACCAAAGGCATATCCGGCACCATAGGCTCTTTTT